>NZ_JACBXB010000229.1 GCF_013870575.1 Pseudonocardia pini | reverse complement strand
CTCGGCGGCCTCCAGCTCGTCCTGCACGACGATCCCGCCGAGCCCCGATCGGCGGACGACACCCTCGAGGGTGGTGGGACCCGCCACGCAGAGTGTCCGGAGGACGCCGGAGCGATGACGGACGGGAGTCACGACCTGCACGTCGTCGCCCCTCTCTCGACCTGCCCCGACACCGGCGTCGGGGGCTGCGAGCCGGGGCACCCCTCTGCGGGCCGCCCCGACTGCGAGCTCGACAGTAGGAGTCCGGCGGCGCCGTGCCTCCATCCCCAGGGGGGAGACTCGTACCCATTTCGAGTGAACGGTCACGCGGAGTAGGAGACCCGTCAGCGGGGGCGGACCAGGCTCGCGGTGACCAGCGAGGCCAGCTCGGCGTAGGCCTGGCTGTCCGAGAGGCCGGTCGCGGCGGCGACCTCGCGCTGCTGGATGCGCACCATCTGCGCCGCGACCAGGTCGGCCACGAACCCCGCATGCACGCTGCGGAACGTGCCGTCGGCCACGCCCCGCTCGATCAGCAGGCCGATCCGCCGGGCCGCCGCCCGTGTGTTGCGCTCGTACACCTCGGCCGCGGGCGCGAAGGAAGCGACGTCGTCGAAGAAGGCCGGGCTCGCCGCGGCGAGCTCCTCCGCCACGGCCTCGAGGTAGCTCCGGATCGGCGCGTCGTCGGTCACCGCCTGTTCGACGCGGGCCGTGGCGTCCCGGAAGAACCGCACCACCGCGGCCCGGACGAGCTGCTCCCGGCTACGGGCCAGCGTGTAGAGGGTCCGTTTCGAACAACGCAGGCGGGCCGCCACGTCGTCGAGCGTGAGGTGGGCGAAACCCTCCTCGAGGATCAGCGCGAGCACCCCGTGCTCGAGCTCCGCGCGGCGAGCCTCACCGCGGCGGACAGGGGCGCTGGTCACTCCGGCATGCTCCCACGGCAGGGCTATCGGTACGCTGCTTTACACGATCGTACCGTTATGCGTACCGAACGGAGTGCACCGTGGCCGTCGACCGTCTGCTGCCCAGCCAGGAGGCCGAGGATCTGCTCGACCTGACCCGCGACCTCGCCGACAAGGAGCTCGGCACCCGGGTCGACCGGCACGAACGGGACGAGACCTATCCCGACGGGCTGTTCGCGACGCTCGGCGCCGCCGGCCTGCTGGGCCTGCCCTACCCCGAGGAGTTCGGCGGCGGCGCCCAGCCCTACGAGGTGTACCTGCAGGTCCTCGAGGAGCTCGCCGCCCGCTGGGCGGCCGTCGCGGTCGCGACGAGCGTGCACGGCCTGGCCTGCTTCCCCCTGGCCACCTACGGCACGGACGAGCAGCGGCAGCGCTGGCTGCCGGACATGCTCGGCGGCGACCTGGTCGGCGGGTACAGCCTCTCCGAGCCCCAGGCGGGCTCCGACGCCGCCGCGCTGACCTGCCGCGCCGAGAAGGAGGCGGGCGGCTATCGGGTCACCGGCACCAAGGCCTGGATCACCCACGGCGGCAAGGCCGACTTCTACTCGGTGTTCGTCCGCACCGGCGAGCGGATCTCCTGCCTGCTCGCGCCGGGCCAGGTCGAGGGCCTCTCCTTCGGCAGGCCGGAGGAGAAGATGGGACTGCACGCCATCCCCACCACCACCGCGAACTGGGACGGTGCGCTCCTGGAGGCCGAGCGGCTGCTCGGCGACGAGGGCCAGGGCCTGCAGATCGCCTTCAGCGCGCTGGACTCCGGCAGGCTCGGCATCGCCGCCTGCGCGACCGGGCTGGCGCAGGCCGCGCTCGACGCCGCCGTCGACTACGCGAACGAGCGCACCACCTTCGGCAAGAAGATCGTCGACCACCAGGGGCTGGGCTTCCTGCTCGCCGACATGGCCGCCGCCGTCGACTCGGCACGTGCCACCTACCTCGACGCCGCCCGCCGCCGCGACCTCGGCAGGCCCTACGGCCGCCAGGCCAGCGTGGCCAAGCTCGTCGCCACCGACGCGGCCATGAAGGTCACCACCGACGCCGTCCAGGTCCTCGGCGGCTACGGCTACACCCGCGACTTCCCCGTGGAGCGCTACATGCGCGAAGCGAAGATCATGCAGATCTTCGAGGGGACGAACCAGATCCAGCGACTCGTCATCAGCCGCGGCCTCGCGCGCTGACCTCACCCAAGGAGCCAGAGATATGCAGCTCGACGGCATCGCCGCCCTCGTCACCGGTGCGGCCTCCGGCCTCGGCGCCGCCACCTCCGCCCACCTCGCCAAGCAGGGCGTGGCCGTCTACGGCCTCGACCTCGAGAGGTCCGTCGCCGCCGCCCAGGCCGTGCCCGACGGCGTCACCCTGCTGGCCGCCGACGTGACCGACGAGGAGTCCGTCCGCGCCGCCGTCGCCCGCGCCGCCGAGGGCCCCGAGCCGCTCCGGCTGGTCGTGAGCTGCGCGGGCATCGCGCCGTCGGCGCGGATCCTGTCCAAGAAGGGCCCGCACGACCTCGAGCTCTTCCACACCGTGCTGAAGGTCAACCTGCTCGGCACGTTCAACGTCATGCGCCTCGCGGCCGAGCAGATCGCCCGCACCGAGCCCGACGAGCACGGCCAGCGCGGCGTCGTCGTCAACACGGCGTCCGTGGCCGCTTTCGAGGGCCAGATCGGCCAGATCGCCTACACCGCCTCGAAGTCGGGGGTGGCGGGCATGACCATCACGGCGGCGCGCGACCTGGCCCAGTACGGCATCCGCGTCGTGACGATCGCGCCGGGGATCGTCGCCACCCCGATGCTCGCGGGCCTCCCCGAGGACGTCCAGACGAGCCTCGCCCAGTCCGTCACCTTCCCCCAGCGCCTCGCCGACCCGACCGAGTACGCCCGGCTCGTCTCGATGATCGCCGAGCACGACTACCTCAACGGCGAGACCATCCGGATGGACGGCGCCATCCGCATGGCCGCGCGCTGACTCGGGCCGCGCAGGCTCGGGCCGCGCCGGCTCAGACCGTGGTGTCCTGCGGGACCTCGTCCCGCAGGACCCGCTTCAGCAGCTTGCCCGAGGCGTTGCGGGGCAGCTCGTCGACGAGGTGGACGTGCTTGGGCACCTTGAAGCCCGCGAGCCTGCCCTTCGCGTAGGCGATCAGCTCCGTCGCCGTCGCCGGCTCCCGCAGCACCACGAACGCCGTGACCGCCTCGATCCACCGGTCGTCCGGGGTCCCGATCACGGCGACCTCGGCGACGGCCGGATGCGTGTAGAGCGCGTCCTCGACCTCGCGGGACGCGACGAGCACGCCCCCGGTGTTGATCACGTCCTTGATCCGGTCGATGACCGTGATGTACCCCTCCGCGTCGATCCGGACGAGGTCACCCGAGTGGAACCAGCCGTCGCGGAACGCCTCGGCGGTCGCCTCCGGCTTCTCCCAGTAGCCCTCGCACAGCTGGGGCGAGCGGTAGACGACCTCGCCGAGCCCTCCCGCCTCGACGTCGTGCCCCGCCTCGTCCACCACCCGGATCTCGACGAAGAGCACCGAGCGGCCGCAGGACTCCGAGCGGTCCCGGTGCTCGTCCGGGCCGAGCACGGTGGCGAGCGGGCCGATCTCGGACTGACCGAAGCAGTTGTAGAAGCCCAGCGAGGGCAGGCGCTCCCGGAGCCGCTCCAGCACCGGCCCGGGCATGATCGACGCCCCGTAGAAGGCCTTGCGCAGCGACGACAGGTCCCGGGCTGCCAGGTCCGGGTGCTGGGAGAGCGGCACCCAGACCGTCGGGGCGAGGAAGACCGCGCCGAGCCGGTCGGCCTCGATCCGCCGCAGGACCTCCGGGATGTCCGGGGTCTCCATGAGGTGGTTCGTCGCGCCGACGGCGAGGTACGGCATGAGGAACACGTGCATGCCCGCCGAGTGGTAGAGCGGCATCGGGTGGAGCGGGTCGTCGTCCTCGCGGCACTCCAGGGCCAGCACCGCGGAGACGTACTCGTGGACGAGGGCGCGGTGGGTCATCATCGCCCCCTTGGGGCGGGAGGTCGTCCCGGAGGTGTAGAGGAGCTGGACGAGGTCGGTCTCCGCCACCTCCACGTCGAGCACGGGCACGTGTCCCGCCGAGGCGCGCGCGAGCAGGGAGCCCGGCGCGTCCCGCAGGGGCATCACCTGCTCGACCTCGACACCCGCCCCGGGGAGCCGGTCGGCGAGTGCGGGATCGACCAGGACCACCCTGCTGCCGGACTGGTCGAGCAGGTAGCCGAGCTCGTCCCCGGTCAGCGCGTAGTTGATCGGGACGTGCACCAGGCCCGCCCGCGCCGCCGCGAGGAAGGCGACCAGGTACGCGTCCGAGTTGCGGCCGTACGTCGCGACCCGGTCACCCTTGTCCAACCCGAGAGCGAGCAACGCGGCGGCGGCGCGGGTCACCGCGTCGTCGAGGTCGGCGTAGGTCCACGTGCGGTCCGCGAAACGGAGGGCGGTCCGGCGGGGGAACCGCAGCGCGCTCCGCCGCAGGACGTCGTCGACGGTGCTGGATCGGGTGGCGCTCATCGGCAAGACCTCCTGGTCTGTGACATGGCCGCAGGCTCACCGGCCGCGCGACCCGTCGCTAGTGAACGAAAGTGGACTGCTGCGATCCGCGGCGCGGTGGCAGCGTGGAACGGCGGCGGGATCGGGCGGCGGATGTGCCAGACTCGGGCCCCGACCGGCTGTGACGACGAGGTGATCAGCATGCGGATCGCAGACGACGGCGGCGGCCTGACCGTCCGGGACTACGCCCGGGTGTTCGACGTGCTCGAGCGCGTGAACCCGGCCCGGGACGTGGACGACTTCCGGGAGCGGACGCTGGAGGCGTTCGGCTCGGTCCTGGGATACCGCAACACGACCTTCTTCCGTGGCCCCACCTACGCGACGCTGTTCGAGGACCCGGATCCGCTGCTCAACGGCCGCATGCGCGCCCTGGTTCGCGAGTACCGCTCCGGATGGAGCAAGTACGACGTCTTCTCCCTCCCCGAGTCGCTGGCCCTGCTCGGCCGCACCCACGCCGTGTCGGTCGACGAGCTGCACCGGATGCCCGAGGCTTCCCGCCTGTACCTCGACGACTGGCTGGCCCGCCGCGGACTGCCGTCCGCCAACGCGGTCTACGTGCGGCCGGCCGGCGAGCACGCGCTCATCGGCGTCTTCGGCGAGGAGGGCGTGGTCGGTCCGGCGGACCTGCGGGTCCTGCGCCTGCTGGGCAGGCAGCTGTCCGCACTGTGCCGCCACCTGCCCGGGAGCCGCGAGGACCGGCCCGACCTCGGCGAGCTGTCCCCACGGCACCGGGAGGTCGCGGCCCTGGTGTGCGAGGGCCTGACCAACGCGACGATCGGCCGGGTCCTCTCGCTCACCGAGGGCACCGTGAAGAAGTACGTCAGCCACGTCCTCGCGGCGACCGCCTGCCGGTCCCGGACCGAGCTGGTGCTCCGCCTGCGGTCACCGGGCTGAGCACCGGGCCCGGCGGGACGCAGGGCGACGTCGTCAGCCCGCGGCCTTCTCGGTCTCGTACTTCTGCGACATGTGGGCGATGGCGTCGAGCTGGGCCTGCGCGTGCCCCGCACGACCGGCCTCGGCGAGGGCGGCGGACTCGAGCGTCCGCTCGGCCTGTCCCTGGAACCGCGGGGCGACCTCGTGGGCGAAGAGCTCGAACGACCGCTTGGTGGCCTCCGGGTTCGCCCAGTCGTGGCCCATCAGCAGCATGCTGCCGAACCCGCCGGACTGGTCGACCAGGCGCTGGACCTGCGCCGCCGCCTGCTCCGGGGTGCCGATCACGCCGATGCCGGCGCTGTTGATGAAGTCGATCATCTCCTTGACGGTGCTGCCCGACACCGCGAGCTGCGGGAACGCCGCCACCTTCTGGAAGTACCCGAACCAGTGCTCGATCCCGTGCTCGACGTCGGCGTAGGCCTGCTCGACGGTCTCGGCGACGTGGAACGGGCCCACGAGCCGCCACCCTGCGCGGTCGACCGCCGTGCCCGCCGCCGCGGCCCGCTCCTCCACGATGTTCCAGTGGTGGGCGAGCGCGTCGAAGCCGTCCGGGGTGAGGGTGGCGCCGATGTTGAGCAGGCCGAGCCCGTGCCTGCCCGCCAGGCGCGCGCCGGTCGGGGAGGCGACCGCGGCGACCGCGATGTCGAACAGCGGGTCGGAGTACGGCCGCAGCTGCAGCCGGGCGTCGACCAGCTCGTGGGTGCGGGTCTTGGCGCTGACCGTCTCGCCGGCCAGCAGCCGCAGGATGATGTCGAGGTTGGTCTCGAGCAGCTCGCGGGTGTCCGTGGGGTTCAGCCCGATCATGGCCGAGTCGGTGGGCAGCGAGCCCGGCCCGACGCCGAACAGCACCCGCCCCCGCGTCAGGTGGTCGAGCAGGACCAGGCGGTCCGCCACCCAGAGCGGGTTGTGGTAGGAGATCGAGGTGACGCCGGTGCCGAGCTTGATCCGGCGGGTGCGCTGCGCGGCGGCGGCGATGAAGATCTCCGGGGACCCGATGATCTCCGACCCCGCCGAGTGGTGCTCGCCGATCCACGCCTCGTCGTAGTCGAGGCGGTCGAGGTGCTCGACCAGCTCGAGGTCGCGCTCGAGCGAGGTCGTGGGGTTCAGGCCCGGTGCGTGAACCGGGGCCAGGAACACGCCGAACTTCATCCTGCCCATGGGCTGACTCCTTCGTCTGCGGCTGATGGCTGCCCAGCCTCCGGGCCACCTCGGGTCTCGCCCAGTGGACGAAGGTGACCAGGGACCGTCCACCTTCGTTCAGTGCCGCGGCACCGCGTTCTCGGCCTAGCGTCGCCACCGCACACCCCTCGACGCGGAGGAGACGGCCATGAGGGCCCTGCAGTACCACGGACGCCGCGACATCCGGTTGAACGACGTTCCCGAACCCGAGCCCGGTCCGGGCGAGATCAAGGTCGCGGTGGCGGTCGCGGGGATCTGCGGCTCGGACATCCACGAGTACCGCGGCGGCCCGATCGCCATCCCGGCGACCGAGGCGCATCCGCTCACCGGGGAGCACGCCCCTGTCACCCTGGGGCACGAGTTCTGCGGCACGGTCGTCGCGATCGGCGACGGGGTCACCGACGTCGCGGTGGGCCAACGGGTCGCCCCCAGCGCCGTCGTCCGCTGTGGGACCTGCGCCTCCTGCTCCGCGGGCCTCCCCCAGCTCTGCGCGATGCTCGGCTTCCACGGGCTCAGCGGCGGCGGGGGTGGTTTCGCCGCCTTCGACACGTTCCCCGCCTACCTCGCGCACGTGCTCCCCGACAGCGTGTCCGACCAGGTGGGCGCCCTGTTGGAGCCCTTGGCGACCGGGGTCCACGCGGCCGCCAGGGCCGGGCTCGGGGCAGGCTCGACCGCGCTGGTCCTGGGCGGCGGACCGATCGGG
>NZ_JACBXB010000228.1 GCF_013870575.1 Pseudonocardia pini | reverse complement strand
CGGGACGGGGACTGCGGGTCACGGTCACCGGCGGACCGGCTCCGGTCCTCGGCGACCCGGCGCTGCTGGAGCGGGTGGCGGGCAACCTGGTGGAGAACGCCGTGCGGCACAACGTCGACGGGGGCTGGGTCGAGGTGTCCACCGCGCCGGGGGAGCTGCGGATCTCCTCCAGCGGCACCCCGGTCGACGCCGAGGCCGTCGACGAGCTGTTCGAGCCCTTCCGCCGCGGCCCGGTCCCGCGCACGGGGGTGGCCCCCGGCTCGGGCCTGGGTCTGTCCATCGTGCGGGCGGTGGTCGCCGCCCACGGCGGCGAGGTGCGCGCCGACCCGGTCCCCGGCGGCGGCCTCACCGTGACCGTCCACCTCCCCACCCGCAGCATGGAGGCATGACCGTCGATCACGGGGTCGAGCACGACGGTCATGGCTCCATACCGCGCAGCTCAGGTGACGGGGAGGACCCTCGACAGGCTGCCGTAGACGCCCTGGCGGGCGCCCTCGCGGGCCGACCGCATCCGGGCGCGGGCCGTGGGCCCGCTGCGGTGCCAGGCCAGCAGGGCCTGCCCCCAGCGGTTGCGGGCCAGCCTCCCGGCGCCCGCGCTCAGCGCGACGGCCGCCCAACGGTCGGCGATGTCGTCGTGCCCGTCGCGGTAGGCGAAGACGGCGGGCTGGACGTAGGCGAGCCCGGCGGGGAGCCGTGTCATCATCGGCGCGTACTCGGTGAGCAGCTTGTCCAGCGACTCGTAGCGCGCGGTGCGGTTCGAGCTGATGCTCCCGGTGCGCATCAGCCGCATGTCCACGTGGTACCTCCGCACCCCCCAGAACAGGGGGGTGGAGGACCAGGCGCCGATCCGCAGCCACATCTCGAGGTCGACGGCGCTGGAGATGGTGGTGTCGAAGACCCCGACCTCGTCGAAGCAGCTGCGCCGGATCACGAGCGAGCTGCCGTTGTGGGTGGGGTTGTTCTCGGCCAGGAAGCGGTCCATGTCGCAGGCGCCGGTGGGCTGCCAGCGCGGCCCGACGACGCGACCGCTCTCCAACATCACGCGGGTGTGGCAGAAGGCCGCCCCGATCGGGCCCGACGCCGTGGTGATCGTGTGCAGCAGCCTGCGGAGGAAGTCCGGGTGCCAGCGGTCGTCCCCGTCGAGGAACGCGACGAAGGGGGCGGTGGTGTCCGCGATCCCGAGGTTGCGGGCGGCGCCGGAGCCGGCGTTCGGCGAGGAGATCAGCCGGATCCGGGGATCCACGGCGGCTCGGGACCGGATGATGTCCGCCGTGTCGTCCGTGGAGCCGTCGTCCACGACGACGTACTCGAAGCGCCCCTCGGTCTGGGCGCGCACCGAGTCGATGGCCTCACCGATCCACGCGCCGACGTTGTACGCGGGCGTGATCACCGATACGACGGCGGATTCCCGTAACACGATTCACACACTAGCAACGTCGCTGTGATCGCGCGCGGCAGGACTCGCCGCAGGGCCGTAAAACCTGAATGTGGGTGATTTCGTGCCTATTTTGTGACCGTGCGTGTTTCTCGTCCGGGGTGGGCACGGCCACAATCCGGATGTCGGCTATCGTCTGCCGGATGACGATCGACGCTCGGGTGTTGCTGGCCCGGCGGCTGCGGTTCCTCCCCGACCGGCCGTTCGCCCTCGCCAAGCACGCCCTCTTCCAGGGCGAGCTCACCAGCCTGCGCAGGCCGCGGACCTGGTCGCAGCTGCTGGCGGCGAAGAACCTCGAGCCGCAGAGCGAGCTGGTGCACCGCACGTCGGACAAGTACGAGGTGCGCGCCCACGTGGCCGACAAGGTCGGCGAGCAGATCCTCATCCCGCTGTACTCCCTGCTCACGGACGCCGCTGACCTGGACTTCGACGCGTTGCCGGGGCCCTGCGTGATCAAGGGGACGCACGGCTGCGACATGACGATCCTGCTGCCGGACCCGACCGCCGCCGACCGCGCCGCGATCCGCGAGACCGTGCGCCGGTGGCTGCGCACGGACTTCTACCGGCACGGCTGGCGGGAGTCCCCCTATCGTGGACTGCAGCCACGCGCCGTAGTCGAGGAGTTCATCGGGACCCCCGGAGGGGCGGCCCCGACGGACTACAAGTTCTTCATGTTCCACGGCGAGCCGGGCATGGTCGTGGTGGACCAGGATCGGTTCACCGGCCACACCTCCACGATGCTCACGCCGGAATGGCGCGAATTCGCGGTGAGCGGTCGTTTCGCATTCGCCGAACGGTTGCCGGAACGCCCGGACAACTACCCGGAGATGCTCGAGGTGGCGCGCGCGCTCAGCAAGGATTTCGCGTTCGTCCGAATTGATCTGTACAACGTGGAGGGAAGGATCTTCTTCGGGGAGATCACGCACAACCCGGGTGGCGGGCTCGTGCGGCTGCAGCCCCGGGAGTTCGACCTCGCGCTGGGGGAGATGTGGCGCACCGGCACTCCGGTCCCGGAGCGGTTCGTCAGGAGCTAGTACCGCGCCGGAGCCACCGCACCACCGAGGGCGCCACCACCGCGGCGAGCACCAGCTCGACGCCGAGGGTCACCCAGCCCACCGCGTCGAGCCCCAGGGTCGGGTACAGCGCGACCACACCGCCGATCAGCGCCGCGGACTGCACGAGCTGCAGGCCGGCGAGCACCCCGGTCCGGTTCCGGAGGCGGTTGAGCGTCATGAACAGCGAGACCACGACCCGCGGCAGGATCGACGCCATGAACAGCTGCAGCAGCAGCGTGGCATTGGCGCGGTACGCGTCGCCGTAGAGCTGGAGCACCCACGGGGCGGCGAGCCCGAGGACCAGGGCGCCCGGCAGCACCGTCACGGCGATCCGGCGGACGACCGCGCGGGCGTGCAGGTGCGCGTGCTCCGGATCCCGCGCCGCCTCCGCGACCAGCGACGACGTGATGCTCAGCGTGAGCAGGTTGATCGCGACGAACACCGTCTGGGCGGGCAGGAAGTAGGCGCCGCTCGCCGGCCCGAGCAGGGCCACGACGAGCACCGGCAGGAACGACGACGAGGCCTGGCTGAACACCTGGCCCGCGTAGTCGCCCGCCATGTACCGGCCGAGCACCCGCCGGTCGACCGGTTCCTCGACCTCCCGTGTCGCGGCGACGTGCCGCGGCAGCAGCCGGCGGAAGATCAGCAGGGCGACCGGCACGATCAGGCCGAGCACCGGCAGCGTCCACGAGGTGAAGACCCCGTCGCTCACCGCGGTCTGCGCCACCGCGACCAGCACGACCAGCTTGAGCACCCCGTAGAGCCCGTTCTCCACCGGGATCCACAGCGACTCGCGCAGCCCGGTGAGGACCGAGTCCTGCAGGGTGAACAGCGACCACAGCACCGTCGAGGCCACGAACCACAGCCCGAACCCCCACGACATGTGCAGGGGATCGCCCTCGGGGCGCAGCAGGTGGCAGTAGGCGGCGACCCCGCCCGCGCCGAGCACGCCGAACGCCGTCGACACGCCGTAGGCGCCGAGCACCAGCCGCTGCGACCCGGTGCCCGCGCGCGGCAGGAAACGGACCAGCGCCTGGCCGACGTTCAGCTGGGTCAGCACCGAGACCAGCAGCATCAGCGAGGTCAGCGCGTTGCCGCGGCCGACCTCCGCCTCGGGGTACGTGCGGGCCGCGACGACCCAGTAGAGCAGGCCGAACCCGGAGTTCAGGACCGTGTTCAGCATCAACGCGTAGGTGTTGCGGAACAGCGGGACGGACAGCTCCCTGCGGAGCCCGGAGAGCCGACCCCGGACGCCGGCCGGGGCTCCCGTCATCGGGCGGCGGCCACCGTCGTCGGGCGGCCGACGCCGGTCCAGGACAGACCGGCGCGGCGGATGACGGCGGGGTCGAGCAGGTTCCGGGTGTCCACGACCGTGCCGCCGGTGGTCGACTCGGCCACCCGCGCCCAGTCGAGGGCCCGGAACTCGGGCCACTCGGTGAGCACGACGACGGCCTCGGCGCCCGCCGCGGCCTCGTACGGGTCGCCGACCAGGGTCAGCAGGTGGGAGTCGAGCGTCCGGGCGGCGGGTGAGTCCACCGCGACACCCGGGTCGTACGCCACGAGATCGGCGCCTGCCTGGCGCAGCAGCGCGGCCACCCCGAGGGCGGGGGAGTCCCGCAGGTCGTCGGTGCCCGCCTTGAAGGTGAGCCCGAACAGCGCCAGCCGGACCCGGGTCAGCGAGCCGTTGCGGGAGCCGGTGACGGCCAGCCGCACCTTGTCGACCATGCGGCTGAACTGTCGGGTGTTGGTGTCGATCGACGCGCGGACCAGCCGGAACTCGAAGTCCGCCGAATCCGCGACCTGCAGCAGCGCGTGGGTGTCCTTGGGCAGGCAGGACCCGCCCCAGCCGGGGCCGGGGGAGAGGAAGGCCTGCCCGATGCGGCGGTCGTAGCCCATCCCCTCGGTGACGTCGGAGACGTCCGCGTCCACCCGCTCGCACAGCTCGGCCAGCGCGTTGACGTAGGAGAGCTTCATCGCGAGGAAGCAGTTCGCGGCGTACTTGATCATCTCGGCGCTGGCGGCGTCGGTGAGCACCGTGGGTGCGCCGAGCCGCGCGTAGAGCGCCGCGACCCGCTCGGCCGCGTCCTGCGAGGAGTTCGAGCCGACGACGATCCGGTCCGGGTGCAGGAAGTCGTGCACCGCGGAGCCCTCGCGGAGGAACTCGGGGTTGCTGGCGACCTGCACGTCCGGGCGGGCGAGCAGCTCGGCGGTGCGGTCCGCGGTGCCGACCGGCACGGTGGACTTGTTCACGACCACGCAGCCCGGGGGCATGGCGTCCCGGACCTCCTCGACCACGGCCTCGACGGCGGAGAGGTCCGCGACCCCGCCCACGCCCATCGGCGTCGGCACGCAGAGGAACAGGACCTCGACCGGCTTGCCCTCGCCCTCGAGCTCCTTGAGCGCCTGCGCCGCGCCGACGACGAACGACAGCCTCCCGGCGGCGACGCCCTCGGCCACCAGGTCCGCGAGGCCGGGCTCGCGGATCGTGATCTCGCCGCGGGACAGCGCCGCGACCTTGTCCTCGTCGATGTCCGCGCACACGACGCGGTGGCCGAGCGAGGCGAGGCACGCGCCGGTCGTGAGCCCCACGTACCCGGTTCCGACGACGGCGACCGTCCGAGCGAACACGTTGCCCCCTGCATCTCGTTGCTGCCCCACCAACGACCGGCCGGACCCGGACGACGCTAGTGCAGCCCGCGGCGGTCCGCCTGCGCGCCCCGCGGGGTCGCCGGTACGCCGAGTGGCGGGCGACGGCCGGTCACCCCATCGTTGCCAGGTGTTCATCGAACCGGTCGAATCCGGCAAACGAACACGGTGTTGGACAGAATGACGGCACCGGGTCACCCCGTTCGGACGAAGGAGCTGGTCGTGAAGACGCTGTGTGTGGGCGGAGGCCCCGCCGGCCTGTACTCCGCGATCCTGGCCGCGCTCCGCGAGCCGGACGCGGAGGTCGAGGTGCTGGAGCGCTACGCGCCGGGCGACACCCACGGCTGGGGCGTGGTGTTCGGCGAGAGCCTGCTCGACGACCTCTACCGCAACGACCCGGAGAGCGCCCGCACCCTGCGGGACGCGGCGACGGTCTGGAGCCGCCAGGTCGTCCGGGTCGGCGGGGCCGAGCCGGTGTACCTGGGCGGGCGGTACGGCTTCAGCATGGGGCGGACCCGGATGCTGGAGATCCTCACGGCGCGGGCTGAGGAGCTCGGCGTGCGGATGCGGTGGGGCACCGAGCTCGCCGACGCGGACCTGGCGGGCATCGGCGACGAGGCGGACGTCGTCGTCGGGGCGGACGGGGCGGGCAGCCGGGTGCGGGCGGTGCACGACTTCCGCACCACGGTGACCTCCGGTCGCAACCGCTACGCCTGGCTGGGCACCGAGAGCCCGCTCGAGGCGTTCACGTTCGCCTTCGAGCGGACCGACGCGGGCTGGATCTGGTTCCACGGGTACCCGTCCAGCGGCGGGACCAGCACGTGCATCGTCGAGTGCACCCCCGAGACCTGGTCGGGTCTGGGCCTGGACACCCTGGACGTCGATGCGGGCCTGCGTCTGCTCGACGGCGTCTTCGCCCGCCACCTCGGCGGCCGCACGCTGCTGCGCCCACCCGGCCGGGCCTCCGCGGCGGCGCCCTGGCTGACCTTCCGGCACGTCCGCACCGCGGGCTGGGTCGACGGCTCCGTCGTGCTGGCCGGGGACGCCGCGCACACCACGCACTTCGCCATCGGGTCCGGTACGACGCTCGCGGTGCAGGACGCGATCCGCCTCGCCGAGTCCCGTGCCCTCTTCCACGACGACCCGGCGGGCGCGCTGGCGGGCTACGACGCGGTCCGCAGGCAGGAGGTCGACCGCATCCAGGTCGAGGCCGCCCGCAGCATGACCTGGTTCGAACGGCTCCCCGAGCTGCTGGAGGGGTCCGATCCCGTCCGGTTCGCCTACGAGCTGCTGGACCGCCGCGGCGACCACTCGGAGTCCTGGCGCTACGGCGTCCACCTGGCCACCCAGGTCGCCGGTCTGCGCAAGGTCCGGCAGGGGATGACGCGGGTGCGCCGCACCGCCCGCGCGGTCCGGCGTGGGGAGCGCGTGGCGCCCTGACGCGTGTCCGTATGCTTCCGCGGTCGTTCTACGAGTCGTGGCAGCGGGAGGACAGCGGGTGCGGAAGGTCCTGTGCGTCGGAGGTGGCCCGGCCGGTCTCTACTCGGCGGTGCTGGCCAAGCTGGCGGATCCGGCGGTCGAGGTCGAGGTCCGGGAGCGCAACGCGCCGGGGGCCACCCACGGCTGGGGCATCACGTTCGGCGAGGACCTCCTCGACGACCTGTACCGCCAGGACCCCGAGAGCGGGCGGGCGATCCGGTCCGCGGCGATCCTGTGGGCGGACCAGGTCGTGCGGATCGGCGGGTCCGAGCCGGTGCACATCGGCGGCAAGTACGGCTACTCGATGGGCCGGGCCGCGCTGTTGGACATCCTGGTCCGGCGGGCCCTCGAGCTCGGCGTCCGGCTGCGTTGGGAGACCCCCGTCGACGACCCGGCGGAGCTGGGCACCGAGGCGGACCTGGTCGTCGCGGCCGACGGGGCGGGCAGCCGGATCCGCGCCGCGGGGGGGTTCGGCACGACCGTCACCCCCGGCCGCAACCGCTACATCTGGCTCGGCACGGAGCGGTACCTGCCGCGGTTCACGTTCGCCTTCGAGCGCACGGAGGCGGGCTGGATCTGGTTCTACGCCTACCCGTCGACGGGCGGGACGAGCACCTGCATCGTCGAGTGCAGCCCCGAGACCTGGCAGGGGCTCGGGCTCGACGGCGAGGACGTCGACGCCGGGGTGGCGC
>NZ_JACBXB010000227.1 GCF_013870575.1 Pseudonocardia pini | reverse complement strand
CGGAGTGGACCAGCTGGACCCACAGCCCGGTGGGCAGCGGGACCAGCGGGAGGACGCCACGGCGCAGCGCCTGCACCACGGGCCGGGGCAGCAGCCGCCCCACGAACATCCCGGTGATCTCCCGCGCGGCCTCGCGCTGCACGATCAGCCCGGCGCGCAGCCGGGTCACGACCGTCTCGGGACGGTCCGCCTCGAACCGGTCGAGGAGCTCCTCGGCCCGGACCTTCTGCTCGCTGTAGGCCGAGCCCGCGATGCCGGGCCGGGGCCCGTCCTCGCCGACCGGCACGCCCCCGGGCGTCTCGGGGTACACCGCGACCGACGACATGAAGACCACCTGCGGCACACCGGCTTCCGCCGCGGCCGCCAGCACCGCCCGGGTCCCGTCGAGGTTCACGCGTGCCGACTCCGCGACGTCGCCCTCCGGCTGGATGATCCACGCCAGGTGCACGACGGCGTCGGCGCCGGCGAAGGCCTCCCGGAGCGTCCCGACCGCTTCGGGGGCGGCGAGGTCGGCGGCGTGCCAGGCGGCGGCGTCGAAGGGCGGCACGGCGTCCGGGAGGTGCCTGCACACCCCGACGAGGTCGTGGGTCCCGGCCGCCGCGGCCCGGCGGAGCACGGCGACCCCCACGTTCCCGGTCGCGCCGGTCACCACGACCCGCGGTCGGCGTGCGGTCACGTCGGTCCCCTCGTTCGTCCCACGTGTCCGCCTACCCGGGCAGCGGATCCCCAACCCGAGTCGTCGGCGCCCGGGGTATCCCTGCGCCCGTGGCCTCCCACCAGGACTCACCTGGCCATGACCCTGGACCTCCCGGCCGAGGTGCTGTTCGGGGAGCACGGGCGTGGTGTTTGCCACGACGGGGTGGTTTCCGGCATGGTGTGCCTGGTCGCCAGTTACGGTCAACTCTGACCGTTGATTGGTCCGAGGATTCACGAACCCGATCGGGTGGTGGCTCGTTGTACCGGCAAACGGCGATGGCGCTGTCGGATGCTGACCTCGAGGAGGAGGACGGTATGGACGGAGAACAGACGCGGGTGGCGATGATGCGGCGCCGGGACTCGGGTGGGGCCTGGCCCGTGCAGGGCCACCGGCTCTCGAAGCCCCAGGCGGACGAGGTCGTCGAGCTGCTGTTGGCCGCCCGCCGCGAGTTCTCCTTCGACGCCCTCCCCCATCCCGAGCACGTGGTCGACTACCCGTCGGCGCGCGCCGTGCTGGGCTCCATCTGGACCTCGGCGGTGGCCGCCGTGAGCACCGCCGCGACCGGTGAGGGTTCGGTCAGCGCCGACATCGTGGCGCTGCTGCAGTCGGTCAGGGAGGTCGACGAGCGCATCCTGGTGGCCCAGGTCCGCTACCGGGACCAGGCCTTCCGTCGGGTGCGGGACGCGCTGTCCCTGCTCGGCGAGGCGAAGAGCAGCAAGGCGCTCGTCGACCTCGCCCCCGCCACCGCCTGCAGCCTCGGGTTCGACCGGTCGATCATCTCGCGGGTCGAGGACTCGCTATGGATCCCGGAGCGGGTGCACGTGGAGCAGGACCACCAATGGGCCGAGGAGATCCTCGAGGTCGGCCGCGCACAGCCCCAGGTGCTGAACGGCACGCTGGTGGAGACCGAGATGGTCCGGCGCCGCATGCCGATCCTCGTGGACCAGGTCCAGGACCGGCCCGGGGTGCACCGCCCCATCGCCGACGCCTCGATGTCTCGCAGCTACTCCGCGGCCCCGATCCTGCTCGAGGGCGAGGTCGCGGGATTCGTCCACGTCGACTGCTACTACCAGCAGCGCAACCTCGACGAGTCCGACCGCCAGGTGCTCGCGATGTACACCGAGGGCCTCGGTCAGGCCCTGTCGCGCACGATGGTGCTCGACCGCCTCGACGGCCTCCGGACCGACATGGACGACCTGGCGCGCCGGGTGACCGAGGTGGGGCGGGACTGCGGGGCCCAGGGCCTGTGGGGCTCGGACACGGCGGTGCTCGCGGCCGAGCCGCGCCGCCCGCGGGTCACGGCGGGGGTGGAGCAGTTCCTGCAGAACGCCCCGGTCGACCCCACCCTGACCCGTCGCGAGGTCGAGGTGCTCCGGCTGATGGCCGCGGGCGACACCAACGCCCGCATCGCCCGCCGCCTCGTGATCTCCGAGGGCACCGTGAAGTCGCACGTCAAGCACATCCTGCGCAAGCTCGGCGCCGCCAACCGGGCCGAGGCCGTGTCGCACTGGCTGCGGATGGGGCAGGGGCCGCGGGAGCACGCCCGCCCCGGCGAGTCCTGGCGCTGAGCCCGTCCCCCGGTCGCCCCGGCCCCCGACACCGTCGGGGCCGGGGCGACTGTCGTCTGTGGACGGTCAGGGGGTGGTCGCGGACGTACCCCCCAAGGGGGAGGGTGAACCGCCCCCAACGGGAGGTGTGCGCCACGGCGGCTGTTCGCGAGACTCCCGACTAGACGCAGTCCGTTGTCACTCGACTACGAAGAGTGATTACGGATCGACTCGAGGGAGAGCGATGACCGCGCCTGGGGCGATCGCCCAGCAGCCCGACCGGGCCTCGGTGCCGGCCCGCCGTAGGACGGGCGGCGGACTGAGCCGCATCGCCGGACCGTTCGTGACGGCCGGCGAGATGTGGCAGCTGATGGTCAAGGTCTTCGTCATGGCCGTCCGCCATCCGGTGGGCTACTGGGGCGACGTCCGGGACCAGTGCTTCGACATCCTCAAGCTGACGTGGCTGCCGATGTCGCTGGCGGCCTTCGGCTTCGGCTTCGGCGCCCCCGGCCTGACCGGTGGCGCCATCTTCTACGTCTTCGGCATCCCGTACCGGCTCGGCTCGTTCTTCGAGTTCGCCAGCGTGCGGGAGTTCGCGCCGTTCATCAACGGCATGGTCGTGGCGGGGGTCGTCGGCACGGCGATCACCGCGGACCTCGGCGCCCGCCGGATCCGCGACGAGATCGACGCGATGGAGGTCCTGGGCGTCGACCCGATCCGCACGCTGGTGCTCCCCCGGGTGCTGGCCTGCGTGATCATGACGGCGGTGCTGGACATCATGGCGCTGGTCGTGGGCCTGGCCAGCGGCTGGGTCGCGGCGGGCCCGATCTTCGACGCCAGCTACGCCGCCTACTACGGCAGCCTGTTCGACCTGCTGAACACCGCGGACCTGTGGGGCAGCGTCGTCAAGTGCGCGCTCTACGGCCTGATCATCGGCGTCGTGTGCTCCTACGTCGGGCTCAACGCCAAGGGCGGCCCGATCGGCGTGGGCAAGGCGGTCAACCAGGCGGTGGTCATCGCCTTCGCCGGGATCTGGGTCATCAACTTCGTCTTCACCCTCACGCTGCTGGGCCTCAACCCCCAGATCAGCGTCTACAAGTAAGGAGGCCGATCCCATGACGATGCTCGACGACCGGAACGGCCCCGAGGACCTGAAGGCGCCCGCGCCGAAGGACGTGGACCTCGGCCTCTCGGCGATCACCACCCGGATCCGCAACGGCTTCGAGGAGGCCGGGGACATCGGCCGCTTCACGGCCGACACCGTCAAGGACTTCCCGGACATGTTCCGGCGCTACGTCCCCGAGGTGTTCCGCCAGGCCGGGATCATGATCTTCAGCTCCGCGCTGATCATCTGGTTCATGATGTTCATCATGGGCGGGCAGTGCGGCCTGGAGGCCAGCTACACGCTCAAGCAGATCGGCGCTCCGCTGTACTCCGCGGTGTTCGACGCCTACTGCGGGCTCCGCGAGCTGTCCGTCTACATGTGGGGCTGGATCCTCGCGGCCAAGGTCGGCTGCGGCTTCGTCGCCGAGATCGGCTCGATGCGCATCGCCGACGAGGTCGACGCCATGGAGGTCATGGGCATCAAGTCCAAGTCCTACCTGGTCGGCACCCGGATCGCGGCGACCATCATCGCCGTCCCGTTCATGTACGCGGTGGGGCTCGCGATCCTCTACTGCGCGATGTACCTGATCACCGTCGTCAACCTGGGCGGCGTCTCGCCCGGCGGGTTCCTCTACCTCTTCTGGCTCTATCAGAGTCCCTACGACTCGTTCGCCGTGATGTGCAAGATCATGGCCGAGTCGATCGTCATCGTCGGCGTCGGCCTGTACTACGGCTACAACGCACGCGGCGGTCCCGTCGGAGTGGGCCGCGCGACGGCCAAGTCGATGATCATCAACCTCGTCCTCATCTCGGTCATCGGCACCATCGGCACGCTGGCCTTCTGGGGCCTGGACGCCAACTCGCCCATCGCCAACTGATCTCCCCCCTCCGCCGGCCCCCAGCTCCCCGCTCCCGCCGGCTCCGGCTCCCCCTGGAGAACCCCCGTGCCCTCCCCGAACTTCACCGATCCCCCCACCGAGCGCTTCGCCGCCGTGGCCGAGGCCACCCGTGGCCCCGGCTGGTCCATGGAGACCCGCGCCTTCCAGCCCGGTGACGACCCGATCCTGCAGGTCCACGGCCTGGCCAAGTCCTTCGGGTCGGCGCAGATCCTCAAGAACATCAACTTCGACTTCCAGCACAACGCCATCACCACGGTGCTGGGCCCGTCGGGTACCGGAAAGTCGGTGCTGATCAAGCACCTCGTCGGGCTGCTCGCCCCGGACGCGGGCGAGGTGCTCGTCGGCGGCCAGGACATCTGGTCGATGGGCGAGAACGAGCGCTACGACATGCGCACCCGGTTCGGCGTCTGCTGGCAGGACGGCGCGCTGTTCGGCTCGATGAACCTCTACGACAACGTCGCCTTCCCGCTGCGCAAGCACACGCGCAAGCCGGAGAAGGAGATCGAGCAGATCGTGATGAAGGCGCTCGACGAGGTGGGGCTCGCCAAGGCCGCCCACAAGGCGCCGAACGAGGTCTCCGGCGGGATGAAGAAGCGCGCCGGGTTCGCCAGGGCGCTGGTGATGAACCCGGACATCGTGCTGTTCGACGAGCCGGACTCCGGCCTCGACCCCGTCCGCACGAGCCTGCTGTGCGACATCATCATGGACGTCCACAGCCAGCACGGCGGGACGTACCTGCTGGTCACGCACGACATCAAGACCGCCCGCAAGGTCAGCGACTACGTCGGCCTGATCTGGAAGGGCGAGGTCGTGCACTACGGCCCCGCGCACGAGGCCTTCGAGCACCAGGACCCGTTCGTCAAGCAGTTCCTCGCGGGGCAGTCCGCCGGTCCGCTGGGCATGGACTGATGGCCGCCGCAGAGACAACGCGGTCCCGCCCGGTCGTCCCGATCGTCGCGGGTGTGCTCGTGTTGCTCGTGGTGGCCGGTCTGGTCGTCGCGTTCAGCGGCGGCGGCCGCTACACCGTCACGGCGGTCATGCCCGCCGGGAACCCGAACCTCATCGAGGGGGCGCCGGTCTACATCGACGGCTTCGAGGCGGGGTCCATCGAGACCATCGAGCCGGAGAGCAACCAGGCCGTCATCACGGTCTCGCTCGACAACGCGCTCGCGCCGCTCCACGCCGGGGCGTTCTTCCACGTGCAGTGGAAGGCGCTCGTCGGTGAGCGGCTGCTCTTCATCGAGGACGGTCCCGAGGGCAACGCCGAGATCCCGAGCGGCGGGATGGTCGAGGGTGACTTCCCCAAGCCGACCGAGGTCGCCGACGTCCTGGCCGCCCTCGACCCGGCGACCCGGGAGAAGCTCGGCTCGCTGACCGAGACCCTGCAGGCCACCGTGGACGGCCACGAGCAGGACCTCAACGGCACCCTGCAGACCGCGGGCCCCGCGCTGGCCGCGGTCGGCGAGGTGCTCCGCGGCATCGGGACCGACGGACCCGCGATCAACGCCCTGGTGGCCGACCTGAACTCCACGATGGCGACCATCGCGAAGCGTGAGGACGCGCTGAGCGGGGTCGTCACCGACCTCTCGGCCAGCTCGAAGGCCATGGCCGCCCAGCGCGAGCAGCTCCGGGCCGCCCTGCAGAAGCTGCCGGGCACACTGGACATCGCGCAGGGCACGCTCGGCCGGGTCCCCGGCGTCACCGAGGAGACCCTGCCGCTGCTGTCCGACCTGGAGTCGGCGACCGCCAAGCTGCCCGGGGTCTCCGAGCAGCTGGCCCCGCTGCTCGCCGACCTGCGGCCCCTGGTCGCGGACCTGAAGCCGACGCTCGAGTCGGCGTCCCTGCTCCTGGACCGCACCCCCGGCCTGCTGGACTCCGCCCACGGCGCCCTGCCCGGGCTCAGCACCGCGGCGGACGCCTACACCCCGGCGCTGGACTTCCTCCGGCCGTACACGCCGGACGTCACCAGCTTCCTCACCAACTGGGGCGGCGCGGGCCAGAACTACGACTCGAACGGCCGCTACATGCGCATCTTCGCCCAGGAGGGCACCACCAGCCCGAACGTGAACCCGGGCGTGACGCCGCCGGGCATCCAGCACGAGGACACCCCGGCGCCGTACAGCGCGCTCGACACGGCGGGCAACGGGCCGGTCGACGCGGGCGGGGAGGGACCCCGATGAGCATGGGGATCTCGAAGGTCAAGATCATCGCCGTGGCGGCAGTGGCCCTGGTCGCCGCGACCGGCGCCGCCTCCGGGCTGCAGTCCGCCGAGGACGACGGCCGCGTGATCATGGCGGAGTTCGCCGACGTCAGCCCGATCCTGGCCGGTCAGCAGGTCAAGGTGAAGGGCGTGACGGTCGGCGAGATCGGCGAGCCGAACTACCTGCCGGACCGCAAGCTCTCGCTGGTGCCGCTGCACGTCGACGCGCGGGCGCTGCCCGTCCACACGGACGCGACGGCGAAGGTGGCACCGCTGAGCCTGCTCGGCGAGCGCTACATCGACCTGGACCCCGGCACGGCGGGCGCGCCCGAGCTGCCGCGGAACCAGTCGATCACCGCCGACAGGACGGGCCAGGCCCAGGACCTGCAGGACATCCTCGACACCCTGGACGACCCGACCGCGGCGGGGCTCGCCTCGCTGGTCACCACCCTGGGACAGGGCACCGACGGCAACGGCGAGAACATCCAGATGACGCTCGCCGCACTGGCCCCGGCGATGGGCGACACGAACAAGCTCGTGTCGGTCCTGTCGGACCAGAACGAGCTGCTGGGCCGGGTCGTCGACCAGGTCCAGCCGGTGACGTCGGCCCTGGCCGCGGACGACGGCCGGAAGCTCGACGGGCTCGTCGGCTCGGCCAAGTCGCTGCTCGCGACGACCGCCCAGCGGGACGCGCAGCTGCGCGCCACCCTGACCGAGCTCCCGTCGACCCTCTCGGCGGCCCGCCAGACCCTCGCGGACCTGACGGGGACCGCGCAGTCGGCGTCGGTCACGCTGGGGAACCTGCGGCCCACCACCGACAACCTGGTCGCCATCAGCCAGGAGCTGCAGGCCTTCGCGGACTCGGCGGACCCGGC
>NZ_JACBXB010000226.1 GCF_013870575.1 Pseudonocardia pini | reverse complement strand
CCACCGTTCCCGCAGCACGGCGACCATCGCCCACACCGCGAAGGCGCAGAACAGCGCCTCGGAGTAGGCCATCGAGAACACCACGCCCATCGGCATGGCGGCGAAGAGCGTGACCAGCACGAGCCCCGCTCGACGGGAGCCGCCCGGCACGAGCTCGCCCAGCCGGGTCAGCCCGTAGGCGGCGACGACGCCCGCGACCGTCGTCGTCAGCAGGGCGGCGAGCAGCGGGGACAGCCCGGTGGCGGCGCGGACCAGCGCGACCGTCCCCGGATACCCGGGGAAGAACGCGAGCGGGGTCTCCGGCAGGCGCCTGCCGAAGGCGTCCGCGAGGCCTGGCGGCACGCCGTCGTACCCGCCCGCCGCGAGGGCGAGGAACCACTGGCCGTCCCAGGAGGAGAGCTCCTCGCCGAGCGTGGTGCCGCGCGCGGTCGCGACCATCGCGAGCACCGCGAGACCGACCGTGCGCACCCCGAGGTACAGGCCGGCGGGCAACAACGCCGCCCCCAGGGCCGTCCGCGCGGGGTGCGTGGTGATCATCGGACCATGATCGCGGAGATCGGGGCCCCCGCGCGGCGCCACCACCCGACGGAGTGGTGTCCCGCGCGGTCCCCGCGGGAGTCCCCCGGTAAACGTGGCCTCGGCCTCTGTGGCCTCGGTCAAACCGCTTAAATTCGCAGCTCGGGACCGGTAGGCTCGTCTCCCGACCAGTGCTCGGGCCCGATCCCGGGCGCCGAGAACCAGGGCGTCGTCCGGCGCCGGAACGGAGGTCGGAGTGGCCCTCGTCGTGCAGAAGTACGGCGGATCCTCGGTCGAGAGCGCGGAGCGGATCAAGAAGGTCGCCGAGCGGATCGTCCGAACCCGCAAGGAGGGTCACGACGTCGTCGTGGTCGTGTCCGCGATGGGTGACACCACGGACGAGCTCACGGACCTCGCCGAGCAGGTCTCCACCGGCGCACCGCCGCCGCGGGAGATGGACATGCTCCTCACCGCGGGCGAGCGCATCTCGAACGCGCTGGTCGCGATGGCGATCCACTCGCTCGGGGCCGAGGCCCGCTCGTTCACCGGGTCGCAGGCCGGGATGCTCACCACGAGCAAGCACGGGGACGCCCGCATCGTGCAGGTCAACCCGCACCGGCTGCAGAGCGCGCTGGGCGAGGGGCACATCGTCCTGGTCGCGGGCTTCCAGGGCATGAGCGAGGACTCCAAGGACATCACCACGCTCGGGCGCGGCGGCTCGGACACCACCGCGGTGGCCCTGGCGGCGGCGCTGAACGCGGACGTCTGCGAGATCTACACGGACGTCGACGGGATCTTCTCCGCCGACCCGCGGATCGCGCCCAAGGCCCGCCACCTCGAGACCGTCACCTACGAGGAGATGCTCGAGCTGGCCGCGTGCGGCGCCAAGGTGCTGCACCTGCGGGCCGTCGAGTACGCCCGTCGCTACAACGTCCCGCTGCGGGTCCGCAGCAGCTACAACGACAAGCCCGGCACGCTGGTGGCCGGCTCGATCGAGGAGATTCCGTTGGAGAACCCCATCATCACCGGGGTCGCGCACGACCGGTCCGAAGGCAAGATCACCGTGACGGGCGTGCCGGACACCCCCGGCATGGCCGCGCGGATCTTCCGTGTCGTGGCCGATGCCGAGATCAACATCGACATGGTGCTGCAGAACATCTCCAACGCCTCGGACAAGAAGACCGACATCACGTTCACGCTGCCCCGCTCGGACGGCCCCGCCGCCGTCGCCGCGCTGGAGCGGTCGAAGGACCAGATCGGGTACACCGAGCTGATCTACGACAACGAGGTGGGCAAGGTCTCGCTGGTCGGCGCGGGCATGCGCAACCACCCGGGCGTCACCGCCAAGTTCTGCGAGGCGCTGTCCGACGCCGGGATCAACATCGAGACCATGAACACCTCCGAGATCCGGATCTCGGTGATCTGTCGCTCCGACCAGCTTGACGCCGCGGTGCAGGCCCTGCACGCCGCGTTCGACCTGGACTCCGAGGACGAGGCCGTCGTCGCGGCCGGGACGGGGCGGTGATGGCACCCGTACTGGCCATCGTCGGCGCCACGGGCGCCGTCGGCACCACCATGATCGAGATCATCGACGCCCGGGAGTCCGTCCCGTGGGGCGAGATCCGGCTGATCGCCTCGGCCCGCTCCGCGGGCAAGGTGCTGAAGGTCCGGGGCGAGGACGTCACCGTCCAGGCCCTCTCGCCCGAGGTGTTCGACGGCGTGGACATCGCGCTGTTCGACGTCCCGGACGAGATCTCCGCGGAGTGGGCCCCGATCGCGGCCGCCCGCGGCGCCGTGGCCGTGGACAACTCCGGTGCCTTCCGGATGGACCCGGACGTGCCGCTGGTGGTCCCGGAGGTCAACGCCGACAAGGCCGCCGACCGCCCGAAGGGGATCATCGCCAACCCCAACTGCACCACGCTGTCGATGATGGCGGCGATGGGCGCGCTGCACCGCGAGTTCGGCCTTGAGGCGCTGGTCGTGGCCTCGTACCAGGCCGCGTCGGGTGCCGGTCAGCCCGGCATCGACCGGCTGCAGGCGGAGCTGTCCGCCGTGGCGGGGCGCGATCTGGGCTCCAGGTCCGGTGATGTCGCGGAGGCGGTCGCCGGGCTGGGCGACGACTCCCCGTTCCCCGCGCCGCTGGCGCTCAACGTGGTGCCGTGGGCGGGCTCGCTCAAGGACGACGGCTGGTCGTCCGAGGAGCTCAAGGTGCGCAACGAGTCCCGCAAGATCCTGGGCATCCCGGACCTGAAGGTCTCGGCCACCTGCGTGCGCGTCCCGGTCGTCACCACGCACGCGCTGTCGGTGCACGCCACCTTCGGCCGCGAGGTCACCGTGGAGGCGGCGCACAAGGTGCTGTCCGCGCAGCCCACGATCGTGCTCGACGACGACCCGGCCGCCGGTGTGTGGCCCACGCCCGCCGCCGTCGTCGGACAGGACCCGACGCACGTCGGCCGGGTCCGCCAGGCGCTGGACTTCCCGAACACCCTCGAGCTGTTCGTCTGCGGCGACAACCTGCGCAAGGGCGCCGCGCTGAACACCTACGAGATCGCGGAGACCATCGCCGACCAGGTCTGACCCGCCTCCCGGACGGCACCCCCGTGCGGGGGTGCCGTCCGTGGGTCCGAACCGGCTCCTCCGGGGTGCGACCTCGCCCGGTCGTCGGCCACCCGTTCGAGAGTGACTTCGGACCCATGCGGGGTGGCGCACCTGCGCGCGTCCGGTTCGTCCCGGATCATGGGTCGGGTGAGCGACGAGCTTCTGACCCGCCATCATGACGGGGGCGCCGCCGCGTGCGCCCAGGCCGCGAAGGGCCTGCCCGCGCCGCCGTCCCTGCACACGCTGATCGTGACGTGCATGGACGCGCGGATCGACCCGGTGGCCCTGTTCGGCATCAGGCCCGGCGAGGCGCACGTGCTGCGCAACGCGGGCGGGATCGTCACGGACGACGTGGTGCGGTCGGTGACCATCAGCCAGCGCGAGCTGGGCACTCGGACCGTGTACGTGGTGCAGCACAAGGGCTGCGGCCTGGCCACGTTCACCGACCCGGAGTTCGTGGCGAAGCTGGAGTCGGAGTGCGGCGCGGCCCCCGAGTGGGCACCGGGCTCGTTCGCCGACCCCGTGGAGAGCGTGCGCGCGGGGGTGCAGCGCCTGCAGGACAGCCCGTTCACCGTGCAGGACATGGTGGTCACGGGCTTCGTCCTCGACCTGGAGACCTTCGAGCTCGAGCCCGTCTGACCGCCCGCCCGTGATCAAGGGCTGAACGCCTCGATCAGCCCTTGATCACCTGTGCGCGGCGGTGGTGGTTCAGAGGCGGAGCGTGGTGAGGATCGCGCGGTGGTCGCTGCCGGGTAGGTCCAGGACGTCGAAGGACTCCGCGGTGCCGGTGCTGGAGAAGACGTGGTCGATCTCCGTGCCGAACCAGCGCGGCATCGAGGTGGGCCAGGTGGCGGTGAGCGCGGTCCCGCGCTGGGAGGCCGCGTCCCCGCAGTCCGCCATCGCCTCGCGCAGGACCGAGTGGTCGAGGGTGGCGTTGAAGTCGCCCGCCACGACCGTGGGCTTCCCGGTACGGCACCAGTCGCCCGCGCCCGCGAGGTCCACCCGCCACTGCCCGACCGAGCCGGCGGTGGGCGCCACCGAGTGGAACGCCACGAACGTCAGGTCGCCCATCTCGCCGCCGGACACCTCGACGTAGGGGAACGGCGAGTCCTCGGAGATCCGGCCGACGCGGAAGTCCACCGCCCCCAGCTGGGGGGAGACCAGCGCGACCACGCCGTTGACGTCCTGGGAGTGCTCGCCGACCGAGGCCCGGCTCACGTACCCGAGGTCCGCGATCAACGGCTGGAGCCGCTCCCGGTAGCGCTCGCCCGCCTCGGGCAGGGCGACCACGTCCGGGCGCTCGCGGCGGATGGTGTCGGCGAGCACGTCGACGTCCGCGTCCCCGGTGAAGACGTTGAAGGACAACACCTTCAGTGTCTGGCCGCCGCTGGGCAGCGGGTCCGCGACCAGCCGCGGCGCGAGCATCGCCACGCCCAGCCCGAGCACCACGAGCATCGCCACGGGGAAGGGCCAGGCCCGGCGCATGCCGAGCGTGACGAGCCCGAGGACCACCACGACCACGGCGGTGCCCGCCACGAGGAGCGGGCGGAACGCGATGAGCTGGACGAACGGGCTCCAGCGGTCCAACCCGAACCAGAGGTCGGGCACCAGGAACACGGACGCGACCACGCCCAGGGCGAGCGCGCCGACGATCCGGCCGACCAGCCCGGACCTCCGGGCCCCGCGGGAGCGCTGCGGCGACACGACGGGGATGCGCTCGGTGGGAGCGGAGTGCTCCGGCGGAGCGCTCATCGCCCGCCTCGCCCGGTGCGATCGGTGGGTCCACTCATCGGGTCGGCGCTCATCGAGGACAAGTGTGCCCGAGCACGGGGCGCGGCCGGCGGGCTCACTCAGCGTGGCTTCAGGTACCCGCCGCCCTAGGGTCGGGGGCATGAGCGACGTGACGATCTGGCACAACCCGCGCTGCACCAAGTCCCGGCAGGCCCTCGCACTGCTGGAGGAGAAGGGTGTGGAGCCGGAGGTCGTGCGCTATCTCGACACGAGCCCGGACCGGGCGACCCTGGAGGCGGTGCTCGCCAAGCTGGGCACGGCGGACCCGCGGGCGATCGTGCGGAAGGGCGAGAAGCTCTACAAGGAGCTGGGTCTGGCCGAGGCGGACCGCGACACCCTGCTCGACGCCATGGCGGCGAACCCGATCCTGATCGAGCGCCCCCTCGTCATCCGGGGCGACCGCGCGGTGGTCGGCCGGCCCACGGAGGCCGTCCTGGACCTGCTCTGACGACCGCACGAGCGGCACTCTCGCTCAGTAGGTCTGAGCGAGAGTGCCGTTCGCTCATCGTCTTGAGGGGGCTTGAGGGGCTTGCGGGGCTAGAGGGGGACGTGGGCGGCGGTCAGCGGCGCTCGCACGTGCAGCATCCCGCCGGTGATCTCCGCGGTGGGGCGCAGGCCCGCCCGCCGCAGCAGCTTGGTGACCTTCATGTTCTGCGTGTGCGTGGTGGCCACGAGTTCCTCGCTGCCCTGGTCCGCGGCGAGCTCCGCGGCCCGGCGGACCAGCGCGGTGCCCAGCCCGCGCTCCTGCCAGGCGTCCTCCACCACGACGGCGAACGAGGCCGCGGGCCGCGAGGCCCGCTCGACGTTCACCATCCCGACCGCGCTGCCGCCGTCGACCGTCAGTGCGAGCACGGTCCGCTGCCCGTCGCCGGTGAGGAGCGTCTGCGGGGCGCCGGTGAGCCGGTCCAGCTCCTCCTGCCCGAGCCGCGGCGTGACGGAGAGGAACCGCGCGCTGCGGCTCTCGGGCGAGCAGCGGGCGTGCATGGCCATGATCAGCGGCCCGTCCGCCGGGGTGGCGGTGCGCAACCGGACCTCGGACCCGTCCCGCAGCAGCAGGATGGGGTCCATCCGGGCGACCATCCGGGACGGCGAGCCGCTCAGCGACAGCTGCGCCGAGAGCTCCAGCAGCGCCGCGGCCCGGGAGAGCTCGGTGGCGGTGAACGGCCAGGCCCGGCCGAGGTGCACCTGCGAGAGGCCCACCCGCAGGGTGTGGACGTGCCCACCCAGTGCGGGCGCCCCGGGCTCGACGATCCGGGCCCGCAGCAGGGTGGCGACGGCCTGGGGAGCGCTGCCGGGGTCCGCCGCGACCATCCGGGCCAGCGCCAACGCCGTGGTGGCGGTGTCCGCGAGCTCGGTCGCGTCCGCACGCACCAGCAGCGTGCACGGGATGCCCGCCTGCTCCACGGCGGCGACCATCCCCGCGGGCTCGATCCCCTCCGGGATCTTGACCAACAGCTCGTCCGTGACCGAGCCGTCGTCGGCCGGTTCCCCCACCACGTGCAGCGAGAGGATGTTGCAACCGGAGCGGCCGACCGCAGTGGCCAGCTCGCCGAGCCGGCCCGGTCGATCCTCCAGCTCCACGTGTACGCGCCACAGCGCCACGCTGACCGCCTCCTCGCAGATTCACCACCATCGTGGCTTCGCCGCGTTACGAGATCGCTACGCGGAGATGACGCCTAGGTCGTGGGAAGTGTGATCCGCGCCAGGGCGCGGCGCGCGAAGTCGATCTCCGTGGCCATGTGGCGCAGGGCCTCCGCGACCACGAGCGAGCCGTGTCCCGCGTCGAACCGGGCGACCTCGTAGGGCAGGTCCGCCCTGGTGGCGAGCGCCGCGAGGTAGTTGTCGACCTGACGGATCGGGCATCGCGGGTCGTTCTCCCCGGCCAGGACGAGGACGGGCGCGCGAACCTCGCCGACGTAGGTCAGCGGGGAGGCCGTGCGGTAGGTCTCCGGGACCTCGTCGGGTGATCCCCCGAACAGGGCACGGTCGAAGGCCCGCAGCTGTTCCATCTCGTCCTCGTACGCCGCGAGGTAGTCCGCCACGGGCACCCCGCCGAGCACGGCGGCCCAGCGCTCGGGCTGCGTGCCCGCCGCCAGCAGCGCGAGGTAGCCGCCCCAGGACCAGCCCTCCACCACACAGCGGGCCGGGTCGGCGAGCCCGGAGGCGACGACGGCGTCGTGCACGGCGGCGACGTCCGCCAGCTCGGTGAGACCGGGCCTGCCCTCGATCGCGTCCCGCCAGGCCGAGCCGTAGCCCGTCGAGCCGCGGTAGTTGACCTCGACCACGGCGAACCCGGCGTCCACCCAGGCGGCGCGGGCGGGGGAGAAGCGGTCCTCGTCGGCGGCGTGCGGGCCGCCGTGCAGGGCGAAGACGGTGGGGAACGGGCCCTCACCGGCCGGCGCCGCGACGAGCGCGTGCACCTCTCC
>NZ_JACBXB010000225.1 GCF_013870575.1 Pseudonocardia pini | reverse complement strand
CAGCCGTCGGCGACCGCGCGGAAGCCGTGCGCGTCGGTGACCGTGATCGCGGAGCTGCTCGGGGTCACCGACGCGCACGGCTTCCGCGCGGTCGCCGCGAGCGGTGCGGCGAGCTCGGCGACGGCGTCGGCGGGCGGGCCGTGCGCGGCCATCCGCGCCACGGCCTCCTGCGCGATCTCCTCGACACGGGGTGTGCCCGCGACGATCCGCCGCGGGGTGAAGGCGCCCGCCACGACCGCGCGCAGCCTGCGGTGGGGCTCCCCGTCCCGGAACAGGGTGTGGTTGCCGGCGGCGACCCCGCCGGGCGGTTCGACGGAGAAGCGGGGATCGGTGAGCACGGTCGTCGCGGACTCGTAGGTCGTGGGGGACCAGGACATGGCGACCTCCTTCGCAATACGACCGTATGGGATCCGTTCGCCGGAGTCAATACGGATGTACTGTCATCGCGTGCCGAAGCAGGTGGACCACGCCGAACGCCGGGAGCTGATCGCGGACGCCGTGCTCGCCGTCGTCGCGCGCGGGGGGTTGGAGGAGGCCAGCGTGCGGCACGTCGCCGCCGAGGCCGGGGTCTCGGTCGGGATGGTGCAGCACTACTTCCGCACCAAGGACGAGCTGATGCGCTGTGCGTTGGAGCGCGTCGGCGCGCGCGTGCAGGCCCGGATGGGGGAGGGCGTCGAGACCCCGCGCGAGATGCTGCGGGCCCTCTTCCGGCAGCTCCTGCCGCTGGACGAGGAGCGGGCCCGGGAGGGTCGGGTCGTGCTGGCCTTCCTCGCCTACGCGACCGTTCGACCCGAGGTCGGCGCGGAGCTGCGCGCCGACTCCTCCGCGTTGCGCGCGCACTTCGCGGCGGGGGTCGTGGGCTCGCCGCTCTCCCCGGAGGTCGCGGCCGCGGGCCTGTTCGCCCTGCTCGACGGCCTCGGCGTCCAGGTCCTCTCCGGGCAGCTCTCCGTGGAGGCCGCCCTGGAGACCTTCGACGCCTTCGTCGAACTCGTGCTGCCCCTGGACATCTGAGTGAACGTTCGTTTAGCGTGCGCCGTGTGGCCTTCGCGAACCGCGTGACGCAGCTCCTCGGCGTCGAGATCCCGATCCTCCAGGCCCCCATGGGGTACATCGCCAAACCGCCGCTGGTCGCGGCGGTGTCCGAGGCGGGTGCGATGGGGCTGGTCCCCGGCTCGCTCGGGATCGCCGAGGTGCGGGAGGACATCCGCCGCACCCGCGACCTCACCGACAAGCCGTTCGGCCTGAACCTGCCGCTGGCGTTCGTGAAGGACGTCGCGATCGTCGACATGATCGTCGAGGAGGGCATCACGTTCGTCACGACGTCGGCGGGCTCGCCCACCGCCCACACGCCCCGGCTCAAGGAGGCGGGCCTGACCGTCTTCCACGTCGTCCCCTCGCTGCGCGGGGCGCAGAAGGCGATCGACGCCGGCGTCGACGGCCTGGTGGTCGAGGGCAGCGAGGGCGCCGGGTTCAAGGCGCCCCGCGAGGTGTCGTCGATGGTGCTGCTGCCCCTGGTCGCCTCCCAGGTCGGGGTGCCGATAATCGCGGCGGGCGGGATCGCCGACGGCCGGTCGATGGCCGCCGCCTTCGCCCTCGGTGCCGAGGGCGTGCAGATGGGCACCCGGATGGTCGCGACCCTGGAGTCCGGCGTGCACGTGAACATGAAGAACGCCGTGGTCAGCGCGACCGAGACCGACACCATGCTGATCAACAAGCACAACGGCAAGCAGGTCCGGGTGCTACGCACCACGGCCACCGCGCCGTTCGAGCTGGCCACCGAGGGCGACCCGATGGCGCTGCTCGGGAACATCGAGCGCCTCTACCGGGACGGCGACGTCGACGCGAGCCTGGCCCAGCTCGGTCAGGTGGCGGGCCGGATCGAGGCGATCGAGCCGGTCGCGGACGTCATCGCCCGCACCGTCGACGAGTTCACCGAGACCCTCGCCGGGATGGCCAAGCGCTACCTCGAGGCCTGACCCCCGCGAGTCCCCCACTTCCGACGCGCGAGTCCCCCGGTTTCGACGCGCGAGTCGGACACCCCGAACCCGCGAGTCCCCCGGTTTCGACGCGCGAGTCGGACATCCGGCTAGCGGAAGAGCGGGCGGCGCGGACCGCGCAGCTCCACCGACCCGCCGACCACCCGGCCGCGGAACTCGAAGTGAGGGCGGCCGCCTAGGCCCTGGCTGCGGCGGTGGTCCTCGGTGCTGCCGAACGACGTCTCCACGGCGGTGAAGGTGACGCTCGCACCCTCCGGGAGCCGGAGCTCGACCGATCCACCGAGAATGTCGAGCTCCACGGCCACGGTGTCGTGCGGGATGTCGGCGGCGGTGAGGTCCAGCTCGATCGAACCGAGCCGGGTGCGCAGGGTCAGGGCCTGCGGGACCCGCCACGCACCCTTCCGCCTCACCGAGCACAGGGTGCCGCCGAGGGTGATCGGCTCCAGGGTCGACGCCGGTGGGGCGAGGTCGACCGTCAGGGACCCGAGCTCGCCCCGCGTGACCGACGTGGTGGCGGCCGCGCTGCGCTCGTCGAACTCGGTGAGCGTGATCCGACCGTCGGCCAAGGCCCGCTGCAACGTCTCCAGCGTGGCCGCCCGGTCGCCGTCCGAGACCCGGACGTGACTGCCCTCCACGGCGTCCCCCCTTCGTCCAGGTCGATGGTCGTGGACGGTGTGGGGCCGCGGGAGGGCCATCTGTCATGAGTGGGCCGCCCCCTCGGTGCGCGGCGTCGGGCCGGTGACCCACGCTGCTCCCGGCGAGGCTGCTGGGCCCGCTCTCACGCCGGGCCTCGACGTTCGCGCCGCACAGCTCGGGTGCTTCGGCGGCGCGGGACGCCTAGCGCGGCGGGCCGCCGGGCGAGGCCGCCACGGTGGCCTGGGGGAGCAGGACCTGCTGACCCTCGTCCAGCCCGGACACCACCTCGGTGAACCGGTCCCCGACGAGACCGGGGGTGAACTCCCTGGTCACGGGGTTGCCGTCGGAGCCGGGGAGGCTCACCACCGAACGGCCGCCCTCCTGGCGGACCGTCGCGGACGGCACCCGCAGCACGTTGTCGCGCGACTCGGTGCGGACGTCCGCCTGCGCGGTCTGCCCGTCCTTGAGCTGCGGGTCGGTCTGGTTGAGCACGATCGTCGCGTAGTAGCTGACCACCCCGGAGACCTGGTCGGCGGTCGGTGCGACGGCGACGACGGTGCCGGGCACGGTGAGGTCCGGGACCGCGTCCACCGAGACGTCCACCGGCTGGTTCGGCGCGACCTGCGCGGCGTCGCTCTCCTCGAACGGCACGACCAGCTGGAAGGTCTGCAGGTCGTTGAGGGTGATGAACGCGCCACCCGCCGCGGTCCCGCCGGTCGCGGCCCCCGTCGCCGACGCCGTGCCGACCGCCTCGGGGATGCGGGCGTCGCTGCCGGGGGCGAGTCCGGTGGCCCCGCCCGCCGCCGCGATGAAGTCGCCGACCGCCCCGTTGATGGCCGACACGGTCCCGGCGATCGGGGCGCGCAGCACGGTGTTGTCCAGAGCGGTCTGGGCGTCCGCCACACCGTTCTCGGCGCTCGCCACGACGGCGTCCTGCACCGCGACGTCCGCGGGGGCGTCGTTGTTCGCGCCCGTGAGCTGGGACTCGGCGGAGGAGACGGTGCTCTCGGCGTTGGCGATGCTCACGCGGCCGGTGGCGGCACCTGAGTCCCGGGTCCCCTCGGCCTGGGAGAGCGCGGTCTCGGAGGCGATCACCTGCCGCTTGGCGGCGGTGACGTTCTGCTCGTCGGTGGCGATCGCCGCGCAGGCCGGATTCGTGGGTGTGGCCGGAGCCGTAGTCGTCGGGGGTGGCGTGCTGTTCGTCTTCATCGAGAGCAGGCCGCCACTCGCCGTGGCGTTCTCGGTGGGTGGATCCGGAGCCATGCTCGCGTTGCCGGCCGCCGACGTCGCCCCGCCCGGGCATGCCGCCTTGTCCTTCGCCAGCTGAGCCCGCGCCGCGTCGAGCTGCTTGCGGTCGAACGCCAGCTGAACCCGAGCCCGCTCCACCGCAGCGTCGTTGGCGGAGTTGGTGGCGTCGACCTGACCCCGCGTCGCGTCCAGGATCGACCGCGCCGAGTCCAGCGCCGCCTGCGCCGCCTCGACCGTGTTCGCGCCGGTCAGCTTGCCCAGCGAGGCCTGCTGCTGGGCGAGCGTGGCCTGGGCGTCGGCGAGCTGGGAGCGCGCCGCGGCGTCGTCGAGGCGGGCCAGCGGCTGACCCGCGGCCACGACGTCGCCGACCTTCACCAGCAGCCCGGCGAGCTGCCCCCGGTCGGCGAAGCCGAGGTTCTGCTGGGTGATCGACACCAGCGAGCCCGAGGCGGACACCGCCTGCCAGACGGTGCCGCGGTCGACGACCGCGGTCGGCGGTGGAGCCTGCTCGCTCGTGCAGGCGGTCGCGGCGAGGCCTGCGAGGAGCAGGGCGGACGCGAGCCGGGTGCGGGACATGAGAGGGCTCCTCACTGGTGCCTCAGGGCGTCGATGGGGCGCATGCGCGCGGCCCGGTTGGCGGGGAACCCGCCCGCGAGCAGGCCGATCAGCAGGCTCACGCCGAACGCGAGCACCACCGACCCGACCGACACCGACGGGGCGGGGAAGTCGGGGACGAGCTGCGGCAGCACGATCCCGGCGGCCACGGAGATCCCGATCCCGAGCAGGATCCCGATCACCCCACCGATCCCGGTCAGCACCATCGCCTCGATGAGGAACTGCTGCAGGATCGCTCGGCGGCGCGCGCCGATGGCCTTGCGGATGCCGATCTCGCGGGTCCGTTCGGTGACCGTGACCAGCATGATGTTCGCGACGCCGATGCTCCCGACGATCAGCGAGATGCCCGCGACGGCGGCCACGAAGATCGTCACGAAGCTCAGGACCTGGGAGGACTGGTCGAGCAGGCTCTGCAGGGCGGTGACCGTGAAGTCCCGGTCCTCCGGGTCTCGGATGCCGTGGCGCTGGTCCAGGATCGTCGTGGCCTGCTCGACGGCCTGCGGCACGGCGTCGGTCGAGACGGCGCGGACGGTCACCGAGCCGACCACGTCCCCGCCGCCGAGCAGGTAGCTGCGGGCGGCGCCGAGCGGCATGACGGCCACGTCGTCCTGCTGGCCGTTGGCCGCCAGCACCCCGATGATCCGGAAGGTCGTGCGGCCGATCCGGACGTCCTGCCCGAGCGCGGCCCCGGCCTGCCCGCCGAACAGCGAGGCGACCGGGTTGGGGCCGAGCACCACCACCTTGGCCTTGCTCGTGACCTGCTGGTCGTCGAAGAAGGACCCGACGACCAGCTCGCGGTTCGCCACGTCGAGGTAGTCGGCCTCGGTGCCGGTGATCCCGGTGCGGTACGAGCCGCCCCCCGCGAGCTGCAGCTGGGCGGAGCCTCCGACCGTCGGCGAGACGGTGGCGATCGCCGGGGCGCGGCCGGTGTCGCGCAGGGCCCGGACGTCCGCGTCGGTGAGGTCCTTCGCGCCGACCCCGCCCTGGTCCTTGCTGATCTGGATCTGGTTGGCGAGCGGGCCGAAGGCGTCGGCGACGAACCGCTGCAGCCCGTTGCCGAAGGCCACCAGCACGATCACCGCGGCGACGCCGATGATGATGCCCAACATCGTCAGGGCCGAGCGCAGCTTGTTGCTGCGCAGGCCGCGCATGGCGATGCGGGCGGACTCCCAGAGCGTCATCGACGCTCGTCCGACACGATCCGGCCGTCCCGCAGGGTCACGACCCGCTTCGCGAACTCCGCCACCTCGGGTTCGTGGGTGATCAGCACGACCGTCCGTCCCGCCTCGTTGAGCTCGACGAACAGGTTCATCACGTCCACGGTCGAGGTCGTGTCCAGGTTCCCGGTGGGCTCGTCGGCGAGGATCATCGTGGGCTCGGTGACCAGGGCCCGCGCCACGGCGACCCGTTGCTGCTGACCGCCGGAGAGCTCGTTGGGCTTGTGGTCCGCCCGGTCCGCGAGACCCACCCGGGTGAGTGCGCGCTGGGCGCGTCCCCGCCGGTTCCGGGTCCCCGCGTAGACCATCGGGAGCTCGACGTTGCGGATCGCCGACGTGCGCGGCAGCAGGTTGAACGACTGGAAGACGAACCCGATCTTGGTGTTCCGGATGTCCGCCAGCCGGTTGTCCGACAGTCCGCCGACGTCGATCCCGTCGAGCAGGTACGTGCCCGACGACGGGACGTCCAGGCAGCCCAGGATGTTCATCATCGTCGACTTGCCGGAGCCGGAGGGGCCCATGATCGCGACCAGGTCGCCGTCGTCGATGCGGAGGCTGACGTCGTCGAGCGCACGCAGCTCGAGGTCTCCGGTCTTGTAGACCTTCGACACCCGTTCCAGCTCGATCATGGACCCCCCACTCGTTCGGCCTAACGAGCGGACCCCGGAAGGGGTGATCACCCGGTCCGGTGGATCCTGGGCGCATGCGCACCGCGGTGGTCACCGGAGCCGGCTCGGGAATCGGACGGGTGGTCGCCCGCGACCTGCTGGCCGACGGGTGGGCGGTCGCGGTGGCGGGCCGCCGCGCGGACCGGCTCGAGGAGACGGCGGAGGAGCACGAGTCCGCTCTCGTCGTGCCGACCGACGTCGCGGACGAGGGCTCGGTCGCGGAGCTGTTCGCCGCCGTCCGGGCGGCCTGGGGGCGGCTGGACCTGCTGGTGAACAACGCAGGCACCTTCGGCCCCGCCGCGACCCCGGACGAGATCGACGTGGCGGAGTGGCGGGCCACCGTCGACGTCAACCTGACGGGCTCGTTCCTCTGTGCCCGCGCCGCCTTCGCGCTGATGCGCGCCCAGGACCCGCAGGGCGGCCGGATCGTGAACAACGGGTCGATCTCCGCGCACGTGCCCCGGCCCGGCAGTGCGGCCTACACCGCGACCAAGCACGCGATCACCGGGCTCACCCGGTCGCTGTCGCTCGACGGGCGCCCGTTCGGCATCGCCTGCGGCCAGATCGACATCGGCAACGCGGCCACGGACATGACCGCGGGCATCGCCGCGGGCGCCCGCCAGGCGGACGGCTCGGTCCGCCCCGAACCGACCTTCGACGCGCGCCACGTCGCCGACGCGGTCCGCTACATGGCAGGCCTCCCGCTCGACGCGAACGTCCAGTTCCTCACGATCACCGCCACCACGATGCCCTTCATCGGCCGCGGCTGACCCCGCTCCCGCCACACACGAGCCGGACACCAGGTCGCGCGAGTCGGACACCAGGTCGCGCGAGTCGGACACCGGGCCGGGCGAGCCGGACACCGGGCCGGGCGAGTCGGACGTCAAGCGCGCGAGTCGGACACCGGAGCGGGCGACTCGGACGTCAAGCCCGCGAGTCCCCCACTTCCGACGCGCGAGTCGGACACC
>NZ_JACBXB010000224.1 GCF_013870575.1 Pseudonocardia pini | reverse complement strand
CGCCGCGACCCCGGCGATCAGCTGTCCGGCCGGGTCCCCGCCACCGAGCCGGAGCAGCACGAACCAGGCGACCGCCCCGGCGAACAGCACCCAGGCCAGGGCCACGACCCCGCGGGCCGGGGCCCATCGATGGTCACCCATGGTAGCTGTGAGAGTTATCCACAACGCCTGTCCACAGTGGGGATGAATAACACGCGTGTCGTTCCCGCTGTTCAGGGCCTCGACCGGGGACGTTTTCCCAGGATCACCCTGAGTGACGTCACGATCCAATCAGCGCCAGCGCATCGACATCAACAGGGCGACGACGATCAGGCCGAAGCCGATGAGGAAGTTCAGGCCGCCCAGGGCACCCATGAACGGGATCGCGTCCCGGCCCAGGTAGTCCGTGATCAGCCAGGCCAGGCCGAGCAGGCCGACGCCGAGCATGACGCCGACGTAGGCGGGATGGGTGGGGCCCTTGACCTTCACCGGGCGCCGGTCCGAGGACGGCGGGATGTAGGCGGCCTTCTTGCGGACCTTCGACTTGGGCATCGGGACCTCGGGAAAGTGTCGGCGGGACTGTCGTCCACCGTAGCCGAACAGGTGTGCAGCATTCTGCCTGCCCACCCCGCGCACCTCGAAAGCGCACAGACCGCGCGGTAGCTCCGCACGACAGTGCCGTTCGTGCAGGAGAGGGAGCGTCAGACGCGGTCGGAGAGGGCCGCGACCTCGTCGCCCAGCCGGGTCACGATCTCCTCCGGCACCTCGTGCCCCGCCGTGGCCAGCCAGTTCGCCAGCATCCGGTGCCCGCCCTGGGTGAGCACCGACTCCGGGTGGAACTGCACGCCCTCGATCGGCAGGTCCTTGTGCCGCACGCCCATGATCAGGCCGGACTCGGTGCGCCCGGTGACCTCCAGCTCGACGGGCAGGGTGTCCGGCCGGATGGACAGGGAGTGGTACCGGGTGGCGGTGAACGGGGTGGGCAGGCCCCGCAGCACGCCGACGCCCTCGTGGAACACCTCGGACGTCTTGCCGTGCAGCAGCTCGGGCGCCCGCTCCACCACGCCGCCCCAGGCCACGCCGATCGCCTGGTGGCCGAGGCAGACGCCGAGCAGCGGCAGGTTGCGCTCGCCCGAGGCGAGGATCACCTCGATGCTGCGGCCCGCCTCCTCGGGGATGCCGGGGCCGGGGCTGATCAGGACCGCACCGACCGAGTCGAGCTCGGTCAGCTCCGGGGTGAGCTCGTCGTTGCGGAGCACCACCGGCTCCACACCGAGCTGCGCCAGGTACTGGACGAGGTTGTAGACGAAGCTGTCGTAGTTGTCGACGACCAGGACGCGCATCAGTTGTTCCCGAAGAATCCGCCGCCACCGTTGCCGGTCTGGCCCACGACGACGGTGATCTCGTCGTCCGGGTCCATGGCGGAGCCCGCGGCCGGGCTGGTGGACAGCACCGTGTTGTTCTGCGACGGGTCCTGCACCTGCTGGCCCTGCAGGTTGTAGTTCCGGATCCCCGCCGAGTTGAGCTGGCGCACCGCGTCCGACGCGGACTGGCCCACGACGTCGGGCACCTGGATCTGGTTGCCCCGCGAGACCGACAGCGTGATCGTGGTGCCCGGAGCGACCTTCGTGCCCGCCGACGGGTTGGTCTGTACGACCGTGCCCGCCGTGCCCCCGCCGTCGACCTGCTGGGTCTGGACCTGGGTGAAGCCGGACTGCGACAAGGTCTGCTTGGCCTCGGCCTCGGTCTGGCCGGTCACGTCCGGCACGGCGACCGTGGTCTGCTTCGCCCCGACGACGACGGCCACGGCGCTGCCGCCCGGCGCGTCCACCCCGGCGGCGGGCGTGGACTGGATGATCTTGCCGACCTGGCTCGACTCCGAGGTCTCCTGCGAGGTCTGCTCGCCCAGCTTGAGGCCGCGCTGCTCGAGCAGCGTCTGCGCCTCCGCCACGGTCTTGCCGGACAGCGCGGGCACGGCGACCGACGCGGGGCCGGTGCCGACGAAGATCGTGACGCGGCTGCGCTCGGCGACCTGCACACCGGCACCGGGGTCGGTGCGGGTGACCTTGTTGGTCTGCGCGACGTCCGACGGCTCCTGCCGCAGGTCCACGAGCAGCCCCGCACCGGAGACGGCGGCGCGCGCCGCGTCCGGGTCCTGGCCCTCGACGTTCGGCACGGCGACCTGCTGCGGCTGCGCCGGACCGCCGAACACCTGGTAGGCCACGAACCCGATCAGGCCGAGCGCGACCAGGACCGCGACGACGATCCCGACGGTCCGTCCGGTCCGCTTCGGCGGCTCCTCGTCCTCCCAGGTCTGCGGCACCGCACCCGAGTGCCTGCCGCCGCCCGAGATCCGGCGCGTGGCGGCGGTCTGGTCGGCGAGCAGCGCGGTGCGCTCGTCCTCGCTCATCACCATCGGCGCGAGCGGCTGCTGTCCGTTCCGCACCCGGATGAGGTCCGCCCGCATCTCGGCGGAGGACTGGTACCGGTTCAGCGGATTCTTGCTCAGCGCCTTGAGCACCACGGCGTCGAGCGCGGGCGGGATCTGCGGGTTGACGTCCGACGGGCGCCGGGGGTCCTCCCGCACGTGCTGGTAGGCCACCGCGACCGGGGTGTCCCCGGTGAACGGCGGCTCGCCGGTGAGCAGCTCGAACAGCACGCAGCCTGCGGCGTAGACGTCCGACCGCGCGTCCACCTGCTCGCCGCGCGCCTGCTCCGGGGAGAGGTACTGCGCGGTGCCGATCACGGCGGCGGTCTGCGTGACGTTCTGGCCCTCGCCGAGGGCCCGGGCGATGCCGAAGTCCATCACCTTCACCGCGCCGTTGCGGGTGATCATGATGTTCGCGGGCTTCACGTCCCGGTGGATGATGTTGTGCCGGTGGCTGAAGTCGAGGGCGGCACAGACGTCCGCCATGACCTCGATCACCCGCTGCTGGGACATCGGCCCGGTGGTCTTGACGATCTCGCGCAGGGTCTGCCCGTCGACGAACTCCATGACGATGTACGGCAGCGGGCCGAACTCGCTCTGGGTCTCGCCGGTGTCGTACACGGCGACGATCGCGGGGTGGTTGAGCGCCGCGGCGTTCTGCGCCTCGCGGCGGAACCGCAGCTGGAACTGGGGGTCGCGCGCGAGGTCGGCGCGCAGCACCTTGATCGCGACGTCTCGCCCCAGTCGCGTGTCCATCCCGCGATGGACCTCGGACATGCCGCCGTAGCCGAGCGTGTCGCCCAGCTGGTAGCGCTCGGAGAGCAGCTTGGGGGTCGTCATCGGGTCCGGTTCCTGTGGGGGCGGGGGGCCCTGTCGGTTCGGTGGGCGGAGTCCATCATGCCCGGAGCCGGCACGCCGGTGTGCCCCACCCACCCCCGTGCTGCGCCGACTCGGCGGCTCCGAGGGCTCACCGGACCTCCTCCGTGTTCTGGGACGTGTCATCGGGCGAGGACGTGCGACCGTCCGCCCCGTCGGACTCCACCGAACGGGCGAGGACGACCTTCTGCCGCGCAACGGTACTCGGCGTGTCGCCCGGGTGCGCCGTCGATTCCGCGGGGGCGGCGGCGGGCGTCGACGTGGGGACGGACGTGGTGCCCGCCGGGTCCTGCTGGTCGCCGAACAACCGCGGGACCGTGAGCACCGCCACCACGATCGCGGCCACGATCAGCAGCACGAACGCCACGAGCAGCGCGGTGCCCGCGGAGCTGCGGGCCGGCTTCGCGACGAGCTTCAGCGGCTCGGTCGGGGGAGCGGGCGGGACGTTGTGGTAGGTCGGCCGGACCGGGCGCGGCCGGTACTTTCCCCGCGGGAGCCCGAGCACCCGCTCGCCGATGATGTTGCGCTGGATGTCCTTGGTGCCCGCGGCGATGGTGGCCCGGAAGCTGTTGAGGTAGCCGTAGGACCAGCGTCCGTCCACGCCCTCGCGGTCACCGGAGACGGCGCCCGCCCCGATGACGTCCATCGCCAGCCGGTAGAAGCTCTGCCACACCGAGCTGTAGTAGTAGCGGAGCATCGACCCCTCCGGGCCGGGGGCGCCGCTGCGGGCGATCCGCGAGATGCCCACGTAGGTCATCGCCCGCAGGGCCGCGACCTCGGACCGCACCCGGGCGAGCCCGCGCGCGATCTCGTCGTCCTCGATCGCGCGCCGACGCCCGTCGGGCGCGGGCAGCGAGCGGGCGGCCTCGATCAGCGCCTCGACCTGGCGGGCCATCTCGACCTGCTCCGCCATGAAGGCGGTGCCCCGCTCGAACGACAGCGTGGCCATCGCCACCGACCACCCGGCGTTCATCTCGCCCACCAGGTTGTCGAGCGGGATGCGCACGTCGTCGTAGAAGACCTCGCAGAAGTCCAGCTCGTCGTTGAGCGTCGGGATGGGCCGGACGGTGATGCCCGGGGCCGTCATGTCGCAGACGACCCAGCTGATGCCCTTGTGCTTGGGCGCGGTCGGGTCGGTGCGGACCAGGAGCTCCTGGAAGTCCGCGATCGTCGCGTAGCTGGTCCAGATCTTGCTGCCGTTGACGACGAGGTGGTCGCCGTCGACGACCGCCCGCGTCTGCAGGCTCGCCAGGTCCGACCCGGCCCCGGGCTCGCTGAAGCCCTGGCACCAGATGTGGTCCCCCCGCAGGATGGGGGGCAGGTAGGCCTGCTTCTGCGCGTCGGTCGCCCGGGAGATCAGCGTCGGGCCGGCGTGGGAGAGGCCGACGAAGCAGGTGCCGATGGGCGGGGCCTCGGCCTTCGCGTACTCCTCGTACCAGATCATCTGCTCCAGCAGGGCCAGTCCGCGGCCGCCGTACTCCGTCGGCCAGGCGATGCCCGCCCAGCCGCCGTCGAACTGGCGGCGCTGCCAGGCGAGGTCGTACTCCCGCCTGCCCTCCAGGTCGTACGGACGAGGCTCCTTCGGCACGTTCTCGCTCAGCCAGGTGCGGACTTCGTCGGCGAAGTCCTGTTCCTGTCGCGTCAGCCTCAGGTCCATCGCTACCCCGCTCCACGTCGTCATCGCCGTCGCCGAAAGAGATTACTTTATCCAGGAGTGCGACCCGAGGGAAGCCGTTGAGCGTGACCTCAGCCGCACGAGACCACCGGACGCCGGGTTTCAGGTTACGGAAATGCGGGCACCGTGCATCGCGCTGTCCGACTGCGCTCAGCCTCCGCCGGACGATCGCCCGGCTGCGGAGCCCCGGCCGGGCCGGGAAGGGGCGGCGTCGCAGCGGGTCCGGGGCTCAGGTGGCGAAAGCGTCCACTGATCAGGGTCTTTTTCCCGGTGCTCGCCGCTGATCCCCCTGCTGGGCTACCATTAGCGAGCACTATTAGGAGGCCCATGCAGATGCGACGGACAGTGAGCGGCAGGCCTCTGCTCCCGTGGTCGACCGGAGGGCGCAGTGGCCCCGGTCGGGGGCGGCCGTGACGGGAGTGACGACCGCGGCGCGGATCGCGCGGGACATCGAGGCGCACATCATCACGGCGGGCTGGCCGGTGGGCACCGCCATCGGCAAGGAGGACGAGCTCGGCGAGCGCTTCGGAGCGAGCCGGTCGGTCGTCCGCGAGGCGATCCGGCTCGCGGAGCACCACCGGGTCCTCCGTGCGCAGCGCGGCGTCGGGGGCGGGCTGTACGTCTGCGCGCCGGACGCCGGGCCCGCCGTGCGCGCCGTGTTGATCTATCTCGACTACATCGGGGTCGATCTCGGGGCGTTGACGGACGCACGAGCCCTGCTCGAGCCGCTGGCCGCCTCGTTGGCCGCGCAGCGGCTGACCGAGCAGGGGATCCGAGACGTCCGGCGGGCGGTCCGCGCCGAGGGCCAGGGGGCGGATCTCGATGCGGGCGCCCAGGACAGGCTGCACCTGTTGGTCGGTGAGCTGTCCGGCAACCCGGCGCTCCGCCTGTTCGTCGAGGTCCTGATCCGGCTCACACCGCAGTACACCCGGCCTCGGGTTCCTCAGCATCGCAAGGCGACCGTGCACAGTCGGCACGGCGACATCGGGGAGGCCATCGCCGGTGGTGACCCCGCGCGTGCGGAGGTCGCCATGGAGCAGCACATGGCGGAGGTCGGGAGCTGGTTGGCGGCCAACCCCCGTCGGGGTGCGCGGACGTGGCTGTCGTGGGACGAGAACGCCGACGGGGAGGGGAAGCAGGCCGAGGTGGTCGCACTCCGGGTGCACGACGAGATCGTCCGGCGCGGGTGGCCGGTCGGCTCGGTGATCGCCTCGGAGGCCGAGTTGGTGGAACGCCACGACACGAGCCGCAACGTCCTGCGTCAGGCCGTCCGCCTGCTCGAGTACCACTCCGTCGCGCGCATGCGTCGGGGGCGCGGTGGTGGTCTGGTCGTCCTGCAGCCGCATCCCGGCGCCTGTGTGGACACGATGGCCCTCTACCTGAGCTACCGCTCGGTGAGCGACGACGATCTCGTGTCCACGAGACAGGCCATCGAGTCCTCGCTGGTCCGCCGCCTCGCAGGGATGTCGGGTGAGGACCGGCTCGCCACCTCCGCCCGCTCGGCGACGCTGGACGAGGTGGTCACCGAGGGGAGCCCGGGAAACTTCCACGTCGGTCTCGCGGAGGCGGCGGGCAATCCCGTGCTCGCGCTCTTCCTGGAGATCCTCATCGAGGTGCGGCGGCGCGGCGCGCCCGTCGGCGAGCCGAGCGGTGTCTCGGACGAGGGCTGCGTGGAGGAGCACCGGGGGATCGTCGGGGCGATCCGGGCGGGCGACGGGGATCTCGCGCGACACCGGATGCGCAAGCACCTCCACGCACGGCCGGCCTGCCGCTGACCCCGCCACGCCGAAGGGCGCGCCCCCTGAAGGGAACGCGCCCCTCGGACGACCGGCGTCAGCCGGCGTCGACCGTCTGCGCCGCGGCGACCACGGTGACGGTGCCCGCCTTGCCGTCGACCCGCACGATCTGCCCGTCGGTCAGCCGGGCCGTGGCGAGCTTGGTGTCGACGACGCACGGGACGCCGTACTCGCGGGCCACGATCGCCGCGTGGGACGCGGAGCCACCGATGTCGGTGACGACGGCCGCCGCATAGCCGAACATCGAGGTGTAGCCGACGTCGGTCACGGAGGCGACGAGCACGTCCCCGGGCTCGATGTCGTCGTCGGAGTCGGTGAGGATCCGGACCCGGCCCTCGGCGACGCCGGGGCAGACCCCAAGGCCGCTGATCGACTCGTCGACCTCGAGACGGTCGCCGCCCTGCACCGGCTCCCAGGCGCCCGAGAAGACGTCCGGCATGCGGACCTGCTTGAGCCGCAGCCGTTCCGCACGGCGCCGCGTGACGCGCTCCGCGGCGTCGGCAGGGACGGCGAGGATCTCGTCCAGGGTCAGGTAGAAGACGTCCTCGGGCTCGGCGAGGACACCGGCCGCGACCAGCCTGCCGCCGCGTTCGCGCAGCAGGATGCGGAGCC
>NZ_JACBXB010000223.1 GCF_013870575.1 Pseudonocardia pini | reverse complement strand
GCGCTCGGTGACCCTGGTCGCGGCGCCCATCCGCACGAACGGGCTCGCGAAGGCGTTCTGGGAGTCGCCGAACAGCGCGAGGTCGAACCCGAGGCGCTCGGCCTCGGCGACCAGGGCGACGTCCTCCTCCGGCGGCGCGGGCCGGATGGACAGTCCGAACTCGACGTGCCCACTCATCGGGCCACCGCCTTCCGTGCGACGGTCAGCTGCAGCTGACCGGGGGAGCGGCCCGGCTGGGAGCGGCCCGTGCGGTCGGTGCCCTCGGTGCGCCCGCTGGCCACGAACGCCACCGAGACGTCCTCGGGAGCGAAGCCCGCCTCGACGGCCAGCCGGTCCAGGTCGGTGTCGTGCATGGCACCCCAGAACGGCTCGTTGTTGTAGAAGGTGTCGTAGTCGATCATGAACTGGGTGAAGAGGTCCTGGTCGGCGTACTGCGGCAGCTCGGCGTGGACCATGTACCCGCCGGGGGCGAGCAGCCGGTGGCACTCCGCGAAGATCCGGGGGAGCGAGGCCGCGCTCGTCTCGTGCAGCAGGATGTGCGACACGACGAGGTCGAACGAGCCCGCCGCGAACCGGGTGTCCTCGGCGTCCCGCTGGGCGAAGTGGACCCGCCTGCCCAGCGACTCCGCGCGCGCGTGGGCGTAGCGCAGCACGCCGGGGGCCACGTCGATGCCCCAGATCTCGGCCTCGGGGTACAGCTCGGCGTAGGGCAGCAGGCTGTGCCCGACGGAGCAGCCGAGGTCGAGGATCCGGGCCGGCCGGAAGTCCGGGAGCCGCTCGGCGAAGAAGTCGAAGGCCACCGACCGGCCCCGGCTGTCGCCGAGCGGGCCGCTGCGACCGAGCGCGTAGAGGTACACGCCACGGTCGTACATCGCGCCCGCGGCGACGTCGTGCCCGTCGGTCACCTCGTCCCAGTACCCGGTCGGCATGCCGTGCACGTCGAGGGTCTTGAGGTAGGGCGGGATCGGCAGGTCGGGATCGAGCTGGAGGGTCCCCCCGGCCCGAGCGGGCATCGACGACGCCCGCTCGGCCAGGTCCTCGGCCTGCCTCCCGACGATCTGCGCGGTGGTGTCCCAGACCTGCTCCTGCACGATGCGGCGCAGGGAGAAGGTGTGCTGCACGAAGGGGTCGGCCAGCATCGCCGAGCGGATCTCGGCGCGGGTGGCGGCGGGGTCGGGGAGCGCGGGCTCGACCCGGTCCCGCCACGCGTCGGCGACCCCGGGGACGAGACGGTCGAGGACGGTGCGGCGCAGCGTGCGGACGGCGTCCTCGCGGGCACGCTCGTCGAGCGTGGCCGAGGGCAGCACCGCGTGCGCGAACTGCTTCGGTGGGGTGACGGTCACGAGGTCTTCCTTCCCGGGGTGACCAGGGGAACGGGGTGCGGGGCGGACACCGTGGCGACGACGTCCTCCACGGTGGCGTAGCCGGTGTCGGCCTCCGCGCCGTCCTCGAGCACGACGCGCAGGACCCGCTCGACGAGGGCGGACCGCTCCGCCTCCCGCTCCGCGGCCGCGGCCGCGTCGGGCTCGTAGGCCTCGAGGTCGGCGCGGGTGAAGGGCCTGCCCGAGTCGAGCACCCGTTCGACGGCGTCCAACCGGTCGCGCAGGACGGACACCTCGCCCAGCAGGGCGACGAGCATGACGTGGAAGCGGTCGAGCTCGGGATCGGCGAAGAAGCGCGGGCGTGGCCCGCGGGCACGGAACCGCACGGCTCAGCCCGCCCGGTCGGCCGGGACCGGCGACGCCAGCGCGGCCACGAGCTCGTCGGTCGACGCCACGTCCGCGTACTTCTGCCCCATGTCGAACAGGTTGACCTGGTGCACGCTGTCGGCCCGGTCGTAGCAGGCGTCGTGCGGCACGGCGACGCGGAAGTTGTAGGCGAAGGCGTCCACGACCGTCGAGCGGACGCACCCGCTCGTGGTCGCCCCGGTCACGACGAGGGTGTCCACGCCGAGGTCGATCAGGTGCGAGACCAGCGCGGTGCCGAAGAAGGCGCTGGGGTGCTTCTTCGGGAGCAGCACGGCGTTCTCGTCCGGCGCGACCTCCGCGACGAAGTCGTACCCGCGGTCCGCGACCCCCATGATCGCCGGGACCTTGCCCGCCAGCCTGCCGCCCTCCGCGGCGACCTTGCGGGCCACGTGCGGGTACAGCACCGGGAGCCGGCGTGCCCGGAACACCGACAGCAGCCGGGCGATGTTCTCGACGGCGGCCCAGCCGCGCTCCCCGCACGAGGTCGGGTAGTCGGCGAGGGACTCGAAGAAGGGCTTGGGCGAGTCGCCGATCGTCCGGTACTGGACGTCGATGATGAGCAGGGCGGGGCGCTCGCCGAGGCCCACCGGCCTGCCGAACCCGGCGGCGGCGTAGCGCGCCTCGTCGTCCGGGCTGATCATGTCCGACCACGGGGAGCTCACGCGGACCTCCCGGCGGAGTGGGTGCGCGTGGCCTCGACGGCGGTGGCACCGCTCGCCGCGCGGTGGACGTAGCCGCCGGCCGGACCGGCCACGACCTCGCCGCCGCGCACCACCACGCGGCCGCCGACGACCGTGTCGGTGACCGAGACGCCGACCTCCAGGCCGGAGTACGGGGTGTAGGCGGCGGCGGAGACGACGGTGTCGTTCGAGAGGGTCCGGGGTGCGTCGAGGTCGACGATCGCGAGGTCGGCGTCCGCACCGGGGGCGATCCGGCCCTTCCGCGGGTACATCCCGAAGATCTTCGCCGGGTTGGTCGACACCACCTCGACGATGCGCTCCAGCGGGATGCCGCGGCGGAGGTGGCCCTCCGACAGCATCACCGGCAGGAGGGTCTCCATGCCGGGGAACCCGGCGGAGGCGGACCAGATGTCCTTCTCCTTGGCCGACCGGTGCCGGGGCACGTGGTCGGACCCGACGACGTCGATCTCGCCGCGCTCGAGGGCCGTCCAGAGGGCCTCGCGGTCCTCCGCGGTCCGCAGCGGCGGGTTCACCTTGCCGTAGGTGCCCACGCCGGACTCCTCGTCCAGCACCAGGTAGTGCGGGCAGGTCTCGACGTAGATCCCGGACTGGCGGTTCCGCCGGTCCGCGATGGCCTCCAGCGCCAGCCGGGAGCTCGTGTGCACCGAGAAGAGCGAGGTCCCGGACTCCGCGGCGAACATCGCGGCGCGCGAGATCGCCTCGGCCTCGACGACCGGCGGCCGCGACGCCCCCCAGGCCTGCAGCGGGTCCGCGGGCGGGTTCGCCTGCGCGGCCTCCCGGGTGCGCCAGACGACCTCGATGTTCTCCGGGTGCGGGTTGACCATCGCGCCCAGCGGGGCGGCCGCGCGCAGCAGGTCCCACAGGAAGCCGTCGTCGTTGCCCGGCAGGCCCAGGTAGGCGCCCTCCGTCCCGCGGAAGTTCATGAAGAACTTGAACGACGAGACGCCGAGCTCGTTCACGTACCGCGGCAGCATCTCCAGCTGGTGCGGCGTGCCGATCACGAAGTGCACCCCGAAGTCGGTGTACGAGGCCTGCTCGAAGAGCTTGATCGCGGGCTCGAACAGCTCCTCGTACGGCTCCGCGGACATGAGGTAGCCGAGCACCGTGGTCACCCCGCCGACGACGGCGGAGCGGGTCTCGGTGCCGACCTCCTCCGCCTCGCTGGGCACCGTGATGCTCGCGCCGAGATGGATGTGGGCGTCGATGGCACCGGGCAGCACGACCCGTCCCGTGGCGTCGAGGCGCTCGGTCGCGTCGGCGGTCGTGCCGGGCGGGAGCAGGGCTGCGATGCGGCCCTCGCGCACGGCGACGGCGGCCTCGGTCAGACCGTCCCCGGGCAGCAGTACCTGCCCGCCTTCCACTATCAGGTCGAACCGTTCCACGGAATGGTCGCCTCCCGTTCGAATGACTGTCGCGGGCTTGTCTCGGGCCACCCTAGACCGCTTCTTGCTACGGCCGTGCTACGCCGTTCGGCGACCTCGAAAAATTGCCTCTGAGCTGCGGATGCATCGGAATGACGGTGGATTCCGCCGGGTGTCGGAACACGCTTGCGTGAATGGCCTTCGGGGACCTTAGGATATGGCCGACAGGCGTCTCGCCCCCAGGACATTCGATACTCGAATCATCACAGTTGGAGCTGCCGTGCCCGCTCAGACCGACTCGCCGCAGGTGGTCTCGCGACCTCAGATCGACACTCGACCCCGCGCCCTGCTGATCGCGGGCGAGCCCGTGCCCGCGGCGGACGGCGCGACGTTCGACACCGTCGATCCCGCCGTCGGGACGGTGATCACCCAGGTCGCGAAGGCGGGCCCCGAGGACGTCGACCGCGCGGTCGACGCGGCCCGGGCCGCGCTGGCGGGGCCCTGGGCGGGCTTCAACCCGGACCAGCGCCAGCGGGTCCTGCTCCGCCTCGCCGAGCTCGTCGTGGAGCACGGGGAGGAGCTGGCGCTGCTCGACGTCATCGACGTGGGGCGCACGGTGGCGGCGGCGCGCTACCTGATCGCCGACGCCGCCGAGCTGCTGCGCTGGTACGCCGCGAAGGCCCGGACGGTGCGGGGCCAGACGATCGAGAACTCCCGGCGCGGCGAGCTGCTCACCTTCACGGTGCGCGAGCCGGTCGGCGTCGTCGGGGCCATCACGCCCTGGAACGCACCGCTGACCATGGCGATCTGGAAGATCGGCCCGGCGCTCGCGGCGGGCTGCACCGTGGTGCACAAGCCCGCCGAGCAGTCCCCCCTCTCCGCCCTGCGGTTCGCCGAGCTCGCCCTCGAGGCGGGGCTGCCGCCGGGCGTGCTCAACGTGGTCCAGGGAGACGGCGGCACCGGCGCGGCGCTGACCGAGCACCCCGGCGTCGACAAGATCTCCTTCACCGGGTCGGTCGCCACGGCCCGGCACATCGTGCGGGCCTCGGCGGGCTCGATGAAGCGGCTCACCATGGAGCTCGGCGGGAAGTCCCCGAACATCGTCTTCGCCGACGCCGACCTCGCGCTCGCCGTGCCCGCCGCGGGCGCCGCGATCTTCACCGGGAGCGGGCAGATCTGCGCGGCGGGCTCCCGCCTCTACGTGCACCGCTCCGTCTACGACGAGGTCGTGGCGGGCGTCGCCGAGTACGGCCGCGGCCTGCGGATCGGCGACCCGGCGCTGGCCACCACGCAGTTCGGTCCGCTCGCCTCGCGGGAGCAGCTCGACCGCGTGCTCGGCTACCTGGACGTCGGCCGCGCCGAGGGCGCCGAGGTCGTGTCCGGCGGCGCGCGCCTCACCGAGGACGGTCTGGGCGAGGGGTTCTACGTCCCTCCGACCGTGTTCGCCGGGGTCGACCCCGCCATGCGGATCGTGCGCGAGGAGATCTTCGGCCCGGTCGTGGTCGCCACCCCGTTCGAGACGGAGGACGAGGTCGTCGCGCTGGCCAACGCCACCGACTACGGGCTGGCGGCGGGCCTGTGGACCCGCGACCTCGGCACCGCGATGCGGATGACGCGCAGGCTCAAGGCGGGCAACGTCTGGGTCAACACCTGGGGCGTGACCGACCCCGCCGTCCCCATGGGGGGCTTCAAGCTCAGCGGCTACGGCAAGGACCTGGGCGACGAGCAGCTCGACGCCTACCTCGAGACCAAGGCCGTCGCCCTCAAGGGGTGAACCACCCCGAACCACCGGAGGAACCATGTTCGAGACCCGTGCCGCCGTACTCCGCGAGATCGGTGCGCCGTTGAGTGTCGAGACCGTCGTCTTCGACGACCCGACCGACCACGAGGTCGTCGTGGACGTCGCCGCGGCGGCGCTCTGCCACTCCGACCTGATCAGCTTCACCAGCTCCCGGACCACCGTGCCGATGATCGCCGGGCACGAGGCGGCGGGCGTCGTGACCGCGGTCGGCGCCGGCGTCGCAGGCCTCGCGCCGGGCGACCGGGTGCTGTTCACCTACATCCCGTCCTGCGGCCGCTGTGTGCCGTGCACCCGGGGCCGCACCGTGGACTGCGTCCGCGGCATGGGGTCCGACGGCGTCCCGCTGCAGGGGTCCCTGCGGGCCCGGACCGCCGAGGGCGAGGGCGTCCGGCAGATGACGCGCCTGGGCGTGTTCAGCGAGCGCGTCGTGGTGCACGAGGACTCCTGCGTGCCGGTCCCCGCCGACACCGACCTCCAGGCCGCCGCCCTGCTCTCCTGCGGGTTCATGACCGGGGCGGGAGCGGCGATGAACGCGGCGGGCACCCAGGTCGGCGACACCGTCGTCGTCATCGGCACCGGGGGTGTCGGGACCGCCGCCGTGCAGGGGGCGGTGGCCGCGGGCGCGGGCCGGATCGTCGCCGTCGACATCGCCGCCCACAAGCTCGACGCCGTGCGCAAGTTCGGCGCCACCGACACCCTCGACGCCACGCAGGAGGACTGGGCCTCCGCCGTGCTGGACCTGACCGGCGGGTACGGCGCGGACCGGGCCCTGCTCTGCGTGGGCAACGCCACGGCGGACCAGGTCAACGACACCGTCAAGGCCATCCGCAGCGGTGGCACGGCGGTGCTGGTCGGGGCCTCGCTCGGGGTGCCCGCCCTCGCCGTCAGCCCCTTCGAGTTCACCTCGAGGCACAAGACCCTCAAGGGCAGCCTCTACGGGGGCGACGACCCCTCCCGCGACCAGCTCGCCTTCCTCGACCTGCACCGGGCGGGCCGCCTCCGGCTCAAGGAGATGGTCACGTCCGTCTACCCGCTGGCGGAGGTCAACCAGGCGATCGACGACCTGCGTGCCGGCCGCAACATCCGGGGCATGATCGAGTTCTCGCAGCTCTGAGGCCCCACCCCGCATCCCCTCGCGAAAAGGAGTCCGAAATGTCCCAACCGTGGGATCTCATCGTCGTCGGGGCCGGTGCCGCCGGCCTCGCCTGTTCGATCACGGCGGCGGAGCGCGGTGCGCGCGTCCTCGTGGTCGAGAAGACCGACGAGATCGGCGGCACCCTCCTCGTGGCGGGCGGCAAGATGAGCGCGGCCGGTACCCGTCGGCAGCGTGAGCGCGGCATCGTCGACACCCCGGACGAGCACTTCGCCGACGTCATGGCGCTGTCCAACGGGACCGCGGACCCCGTCGTCGTCCGGCTCGCCGTCGACGAGGCGCCCCACACCGTCGACTGGCTGGACGATCTCGGCTTCCCGTTCGACCCGGAGTGCCCGGCCCCCGTCAGTGAGTACCAGCCCTACAAGTCGTACTCGAAGCCGCGGCTGTACTGGGGTCCGGGACCGGTCACCCGCCCGCAGATGGCCCGGTCCATCCTCGAGACCGTCCGGCCGCTGTTCGACCGCCAGGTCGAGTCCGGCGCGATCGAGCTGCGCACCCTGCACCCGTTGGCCGAGCTGGTGGTCGAGGACGGCGCGGTGGTCGGGGTCCTCGTGGACACCCCGCAGGGCCGCGAGGAGTTCCGCGCCCCCGCGGTCGTGCTGACGACCG
>NZ_JACBXB010000222.1 GCF_013870575.1 Pseudonocardia pini | reverse complement strand
ACGTTGGACCTCACGCGGCGCCAGGCCACCGTCCGGCTCACCGACGCCCCCGGGAGGCTGCTCGCGGGTCCGGACGAGGCCGACCGGGTGATCGGGCACGCCCTCGCGGTCGGGGCGGCGCTGCTGGCGGCCGAGCAGGTCGGCGGCGCCCAGCACCTGCTGGACCTGTCCGTGGAGTACGCCAAGGGCAGGCTGCAGTTCGGCAGGCCCATCGGGTCGTTCCAGGCCGTGAAGCACAAGATCGCGGACATGCTCGTGGCCCTGGAGCACGCCCGGTCCACGGCGTACCACGCGGTGTGGGCGCTCGGGGACGGCTCCGACGACCCCGCGCTGGCCGCGAGCATCGCGCAGGCCACCTGCTCGGCGGCCTTCGCCGGGATCGCCACCGACACCATCCAGGTGCACGGCGGCATCGGCTTCACCTGGGAGTACCAGGCGCAGCTGTACTACAAGCGGGCGATCACCGACGCGGCCCTGCTCGGCAGCGCCGAGGAGCACCGCGCCCGGATCGCCCGCCTGGTCCTGGACACCGCCTCCGCCGAGGGTGCCCCGAGGGTCGCCACCGGCACCGAGGTCGGCTGAGCCAGGCCCCCCTGACCGGGGCCGTCCGGGCGCAACGGCGCGTCCGGACGGCCCCGTCCCGAATCACCTATTGACACAGGTCTGCGCTGGTAGTGCGCTTGCTTCCCCGAACCGCACGAGGAGGCCGCGATGACCAGGATGACCGTGGACTGTCGGACGATCCCCAGCGAGTCGGGCTGCACGATGACGCTGTACGGCGAGCCGGACGACCTGCTCCGGGCGGCCGTGGCCCACGCCGTGGACGCGCACGGGCACACCGACGACGAGGAGCTGCGAGACGTCCTGCGCGGCGCCATGCGGCCCGCGAGCGCCCTCGACCTGGGTGAGGGCGCCTTCGTCCAGGTCATCGAGTTCCGCGCCGCCGGTCTCGACGGCTTCGACGAGGCGGAGGCCGAATGGCTCGCCGACATCGGGGACGCGCGCACCGCGACGTGGTCGGTCATCGCCGCGGACCGGGACGACCCGGGGCGCTACCTCCAGCTCGTGGCCTTCCCCGACTACGAGTCGGCCATGCGGAACTCCAAGCACCCCGCGACCGGGCGGATCGCGGAACGGATCAGGGAGATGACCGAGGGCGAGCAGACCTTCCGCAACCTCGACGTCCAGCGGGTGGCGGGTCTCTAGGCGAACGGTCGGGACTCGGGAGAACGGGGCTGCGCCGCGAGCCGCTCCTCCAGCCGGTCCAGGGCCCCCCGGATCGTGTCCGCGTACCCGGGGGCGGACTCCTCGGTGCCCGCGAGGGCCCCGAGCCGCTCCCGCGCGGCGGTGAGGTGGGTGCGGGCGAGCTTGGGCTCGCCCACCTTCCGGTACGCCTCGGCCAGGTTGAGGTGCAGCGACGGGTAGAACCCGGCCAGGCGCAGCGCCGGATGGTGGGACTCGGCGCGCCCGGGCGGCACCTCGTCCGCCGCGGCGAGCGCCCGCCGGTCCCATTCCAGCTCGGCGTGCGGGTCCTCCTGGACGTCCGCCGCGTAGTGCGCCAGGACGCACCGGTGGAAGGGATCGGTCAGCTCCGGCCACAGTGCGGCGAAGCCCGCCGCGGCCTCGGCGCGCGCGCCGCCCTGGGCCAGCGCGACGAGCGCGGTGACCCGATCCATGACCGGGTCGGGTGCTCCGTCGGCTGCCGTGTCGCCGGGACTGTCGGGTGTGGTCTCCACGCCGCGCACGCTAGCGTCTCGTACCGACGGAATCGGCCATCGCTGGTCAGCCGGGGGCGGGGCTGTGAAGATGGGCCCGTGGACGTGCGCAGACGGATCCTCGACGCGGCCATCGAGGTCCTGGCCGCCTCCGGGTTCGACGGTGCCTCGTTGAGCGAGGTCGCGGCGCGGGCCGGGGTCTCGCGGCCCACGGTCTACCGGCACTTCGGCTCGCGCGAACAGCTCGTCTCCGCCGCCCTGCTCCGGCTGTCCGAGGAGATCGTCCAGCGGATCTGGGCCGCGGCGGGGAAGGCGACGTCGGCGGCCGAGCTGGTCGTGGAGGCCACGATCCGGGCCCGCTACGAGTTCCGCACCCAGCCCGCGCTCGCCCCGATCGCCTTCCCGGAGAACGGGTCGTTCGGGCTCGCGCGGGCCAGCCTGTCCACCGACGCGGTCTCGCTGTCCAAGCGGTTCCTCGCCCCGCTGCTGGACCACCAGCCGGAGCTGGCGGACGAGATGGACGAGATCGCCGAGACCGTCATCCGCTTCCTGCTGTCCCTGGTCTGGTTCGACGGAGACGCGGGCATGGACGACGACCGGCTGCGCGGCTACCTGCACCGCCGGATGGTCCCGGCGCTGGGCATCCGCCCCGCGGACCACAGTGTCTCGAGCAGCGGTTCGCAGCAGTGGGGCGGCACAGTGCTCAGAGCCCCGGGATGACCGCCGTCCCGTAGGCCTCGACGGTCTCCTCCCGGCCGTCGTGCATGGCGTAGACGGCGAACTGGTCCACGCCGAGAGAGGCCAGCTCCGCGAGCCGCTCCCGCTGTGCCGCAGCGGGTCCGAGCAGGCAGAACCGGTCCACGACCTCGTCGGGCACGAAGGCGGTGGAGGTGTTGGCGGCCCGGCCGTGGTGGCTGTAGTCGTAGCCCTCGCGGCCCTTGATGTACCCGGTCAGCTCGGCGGGCACGGCCGCCGAGCTCTCGCCGTACCGCGTGACCAGGTCGGCGACGTGGTTGCCGACCATCCCGCCGAACCAGCGCGTCTGGTCGCGGGCGTGCGCCACGTCGTCGGTGACGTACGCGGGCGCCGCGACGCACATGGTGATCGCGTCCGGGTCGCGTCCCGCCTCGGCGGCCGCCGACCGCACCGTCTTGATCGTCCACTCCACCAGGTAGGGGTCGGCGAGCTGGAGGATGAACCCGTCGGCACAGCGCCCGGCCAGCGCGAGGGCCTTGGGTCCGTAGCCCGCGACCCAGACCGGCACCGCGGGCGAGCCCGGCGCGACCCACGGGATCCGCACCTCCGTCCCCCCGAGGTCCACCGAGCCACCCGCCGTCAGCGCGCGGATCACCTCGACGGACGACTCCAGCCGGGCCAGTGTGGTCGGTGGGCGGCCCTGCACCCGCACCGCCGAGTCGCCGCGCCCGATCCCGCAGACCGTGCGGGGCCCGTACATGTCGTCCAACGTGGCGAACAGCGAGGCGAGCACGGTCCAGTCCCGGGTGCCGGGGTTGGTCACCATCGGCCCCACGACCAGCCGGGACGTCCGTTCCAGGATCCGGCTGTAGATCACGAAGGGTTCCTGCCAGAGGACGTGCGAGTCGAAGGTCCAGCCGTGGCTGAAGCCCAGCTCCTCCGCCCGCACCATGAGGTCCACGACGGCCGCGGCGGGCGGGTCCGTCTGCAGCACCAGTCCGATGTCCATGCTCACCTCAGGTACTGGCACGTGTCGCGCCGGAGGAACGACCCGTGCCCCTTCGTGCCCAGGTACTCGCCGCCGCCCACGACGACCGTCCCGCGGGAGAGCACCGTCTCGGCCCTGCCCGTGGTCGTGCGTCCCTCGTAGACGGAGTAGTCGACGGCCATGTGGTGGGTGTCCGCCGAGTGGGTCTGCTCCGCGGTGGGGTCGTAGATCACGATGTCCGCGTCGGACCCGGGGGCGATCGTGCCCTTGCGTGGGTACAGCCCGAACATCCGCGCCGGTGTGGCGCAGGCCAGCTCGATCCACCGCCGGCGCGTCAGGTGCCCGTCGACGACGGCCTGGTGCAGCAGGTCCATCCGGCTCTCCACGCCGGGCAACCCGTTGGGCACCTTGGTGAAGTCCCCGATCCCGAGGTCTTTCTGACCCTTGAAGCAGAAGGGGCAGTGGTCGGTGGAGATCACCGAGAGGTCGTCGTTGCGCAGCCCGCGCCAGAGCTCGGCCTGGTGCTCGCGCGGCCGCAGCGGGGTCGAGCAGACGTACTTGGCGGCCTCGAACCCCGGCTCGTCGACCTCGTCGGTGGACAGGAACAGGTACTGCGGGCAGGTCTCGGCGAAGACGTTGTCCCCGGCCTCGCGTGCCGAGGCGATCTCGGCGAGGGCCTGGTGGGCGGACAGGTGCACCACGTACAGCGGGGACCCGGCGACCCGGGACAGCTGGATCGCCCGGTGGGTGGCCTCGGCCTCCAGCAGCGCGTGCCGCACGGCGAAGTGGTGGCGCGGGTCGGTGTTCCCCCGCTCGACCGCCTGCTGGGCCAGGACGTCGATCGCGATCCCGTTCTCGGCGTGCATCATGATCAGCCCGCCGGTCTCGCCGGCCCGCTGCATGGCGCGCAGGATCCTGCCGTCGTCGGAGTAGAAGACGCCGGGGTAGGCCATGAACAGCTTGAAGCTGGTCACGCCCTCGCCGATCAGCGCCTCCATCTCCTTGAGGGAGGAGTCGTTCACGTCCGCGAGGATCATGTGGAAGGCGTAGTCGATCGCGCAGTTCCCGGCCGCCTTCTCGTGCCAGGCGTCGAGGCCCTCGCGCAGCGACCCGCCGACCTGCTGGATCGGGAAGTCGATGATCGTGGTGGTCCCGCCCCAGGCCGCGGCGCGGGTGCCGGTCTCGAAGGTGTCCGAGGCGTAGGTGCCGCCGAAGGGCATCTCCATGTGCGTGTGCGCGTCGACGCCGCCGGGGATCACGTAGCGCCCGGTGGCGTCGAGCTCGGTGTCCGCGGTGAGGGTCAGCACGCCGGGGGCGGCCAGCGCGACGACCTTCTCGCCGTCCACCAGCACGTCCGCGACCACCTCCTCGGCCGCGGTGATCACGGTGCCGCCACGGATGGCGAGGGTGGTCATGAGGCCGCTCCGATCGCGTCGGTCAGGATCGTGAGTCCCTCCTCGGCCTCCTCCGCCGTCAGCGACAGCGGAGGAGCGATGCGCAGGACGTTGCCGTGCAGTCCGCCCTTGCCCACCAGCAGGCCGCGGTCCTTGCAGCCCTGGAGCACGGCGGTGGCGAGCGCGGGCGCGGGCGCGCCGGGGATGCCGGAGCCCGGCTCCACCAGCTCGACGCCGATCATCAGACCCTTGCCCCGGACGTCGCCGACGACGGGGGAGTCCAGCGCGCGCAGGCCGTCGAGCAGGAGGGGACCGATCTTCGCCGCGTTGCCCTGCAGGTCGTGCGCGCGCAGGTGGCGCAGGTTCGCCAACGCCCCGGCCGAGGTGATCGGGCTGCCGCCGAACGTGGAGATGGAGTTGGCGGGCAGGTTGTCCATGATGGACGCCGGTGCGATCACCCCGCCCATCGACAACCCGTTCCCGACGCCCTTGGCGAACGTCACGATGTCCGGCACCGCCCCGTGCGCCTGCCATCCCCAGAAGTGCTCGCCGGTGCGGCCCCAGCCGGTCTGCACCTCGTCGGAGATCCAGAGGATGTCCCTGGCCCGCACCACCTCCGCGAAGGCGCCCAGCAGCCCGTCGGGCCCGGAGGTGAACCCGCCGACCCCCTGGATCGGCTCCGCGATCAGCGCGGCGATCGAGCCGCCGGTCTGGTCGAGGACCTCCTCCAGGTCCGCCACGCAGGCCGCGACGAACTCCGCGTCGGACAGCCCGGCGAAGGGCGACCGGTACCGCTGTCCACCGTGGACGTAGTAGGTCTGGAAGGGTGACAGCGAGGTCGGCGACCACGCGCTGTTGCCGGTGATCCCGATCGTGGAGAAGGACCGGCCGTGGTAGCTGTTGCGCAGCGCCAGGACCTGGTTGGACCCGTTGCGGGCACTGGCCAGGAGCAGCGCGGCGTCGTTGGCCTCGGTGCCGCTGGTGGTGAGGAAGACCTTGGCGTCGGGGATGCCGGAGACCGCGGCGATCTCCTCGCACAGCTCCACCATGGGCCGGTTCAGGTACAGCGTGGACGAATGGATGATCTTCGCGGCCTGTGCGGCGACGGCCTCGGTGACCGCGGGCAGCGCGTGCTCGGTCATCGTGGTCAGGATGCCGCCGAAGAAGTCCAGGTAGCGGGTGCCGTCGGCCGCCCAGACGTACCGACCGGAGCCGTGGTCGAGCTCGATCGGCTCGTCGTAGTAGAGGGCCAGCCAGCTCGGCAGGACGGCGCGGGTGCGCTCGTACAGGCTCATGACTCGACCAGCGGACCGTACGCGTCGGGACGGCGGTCGCGGTAGAACGCCCACTGCTGTCGGACCTCGTCGATCAGGCCGAGGTCCAGGTCGCGGACGAGCAGCTCCTCGTCGGAGCCGGAGCCGACCTCGCCGACGAACTGCCCGCGCGGGTCCACGAAGTAGCTGGTGCCGTAGAAGTCGTTGTCCCCGTACTCCTCCACCCCGACCCGGTTGATCGCGGCCACGAAGTACTCGTTGGCCACCGCGGCCGCGGGCTGCTCCAGCTTCCACAGGTACGACGACAGCCCGCGGCTCGTGGCGCTCGGGTTGAAGACGATCTCGGCGCCCGCGAGGCCGAGCGCCCGCCAGCCCTCGGGGAAGTGCCGGTCGTAGCAGATGTAGACGCCGATCCTGCCGACCGCGGTCTCGAAGACCGGCCACCCGAGGTTGCCGGGGCGGAAGTAGTACTTCTCCCAGAACCCCTTGACCTGCGGGATGTGGTGCTTGCGGTACTTGCCGAGGACCGAGCCGTCGGCGTCGATCACCGCGGCGGTGTTGTAGTAGTTGCCCGCGCTCTCGACCTCGAACACCGGCACGACCAGGACCATCCCGGTCTCCCTGGCGAGCGCCTGCATGCGCTGCACGGTGGGTCCTGCGGGCACCGGCTCGGCCCAGCGGTAGTGCTCCGACTCCTGCACCTGGCAGAAGTACGGGGCGTTGAAGACCTCCTGGAAGCCCATCACCTGGGCGCCCTGCTCCGCGGCGGCACGGGCGTAGGACTCGTGGACCTCGATCATGGAGGCGGTGTCCCCGGTCCACTTGGCCTGCAGGATCGCGGCCCGCACCGTCCGCGTCGGTGAGCTGGTCATGAGGCGCCCCCTTCACACACACATGTGGAGCGGCCCACCTTGCTGCGGGAACCCGTGCGGCGCAAGAGGCGGACCCGACCGGGCAAGATCGTCACCTCCGGTGCCCGCCCGGTGACACCGTTGCCGAGTCGTGACCGGCCCGGACCAGGTGGACCCAGTGGGAACCTGTCGGTAACCCGGCCGTCATGGCAGCCTCTCAGGATTCGCCTTCGTCCGGGATCTTCCGGGCGCCGAGGGGGTGGCATGGGAAGCCGGGGGAGGCCGAGCGTGCGGAGCCGACCATCGTCCCTGCGGACGACGGTCTCGGCCGTCGTCGCGTTCCTGCTGCTCGTCGTGCTGTGGGAGCTGGCCAAGCTCGTCCTGCCCGCCGAGGGCGTGACGGTCGGCGGCAGTACTACGTGGGCCACGGCGCGGAGTTCGGCTCGGAGGTGGAGGGCTTCACCGT
>NZ_JACBXB010000221.1 GCF_013870575.1 Pseudonocardia pini | reverse complement strand
CAGACGGGCCGACCGGGTCCGCGACGACCGGGACTCGTAGCCGTCGTTGGACTACTCGGGCTACCGAACTCCCGCATCGCGGCCGGAAGGCGGGCACCAGGGGCGCTGTTGCTGCCTATTCAGTGTTCTGAAAGGGCGACAAGGGGGACCCTCCCGTCGTAAGCTCCGGTCGACCGAGCTCGTTCGACCAGGAGACGATATGACGACGACGTTCTCGTTCTCGCAGCAGCTGTACATCGATGGCCGCCGCACCGACGGCGAGTCGGGGACCCGTGTCACGGTGCTCAACCCCGCCACCGAGGAGCCCATCGCCGAGGTTCCCCAAGCAGCGACCGGCGACGTCCGACGGGCGATCGCCGCCGCCCGGACCGCCTTCGACGACGGCCCGTGGCCGCGGATGGCGCCGCGCGAGCGCGCCGCGATCCTCCTCAGGATGGCCGAGGAGATGGAGCGTCGGCTCCCGGAGCTCGTCGCCGTCAACATGGCGGAGGCGGGTTCGGTGCGCTGGCTCGCCGAGAGCATCCAGACCGGCATCCCCGTGGCCCACCTGCGGGACATGGCCGAGCGGGTGGTGCCGACCTTCGCCTGGGACCGTCCGGTCGACCCGTTCGTCGCCCCCGGCATCGGGATCGCCCAGGGGCAGATGCGCCGCGAGGCCTTCGGCGTCTGCGCGTTGATCTCGGCGTACAACTTCCCGTTCTTCCTCAGCATGATGAAGCTGGTCCCCGCCCTGGCCGCCGGGTGCACCGTCGTGCTCAAGCCCGCCCCGACCACGCCGCTGGAGTCCCTCCTCATCGGCGACTTCGCCGACGCCGCCGGCCTGCCGCCGGGCGTGCTGAACGTCGTGACCGGCGACGTGGAGGCCGGTCGCGAGCTCACGACGAACCCGATGGTCGACCTCGTCAGCTTCACCGGCTCGGACGCGGTCGGCCGGATGGTCTACGCCCAGGCCGCGGGCACGATGAAGAAGGTCATCCTCGAGCTGGGCGGGAAGTCCGCCTCCATCGTCCGCGCGGACGCCGACCTCGACGGCGCGGTCCGCGGCGCCATCGGCGGGATGACGGTGCACGCGGGCCAGGGCTGCTCCCTGCTGACCCGCACCATCGTCCACGAGTCGCTGCACGACGAGCTGGTCGAGCGGATCCGCGCCGGGCTGGCCGGAGTCACCGTCGGGGACCCGTCGGACCCCGCGACCGCGATGGGCCCCCTGATCAGCGAGGCGCAGCGGGACAAGGTCGAGAAGCTGATCCGCACCGGCGAGGTGGAGGGCGCCCGGATCGTCACCGGCGGCGGCAGGCCCGCGGGCCTGGACAAGGGCTACTACGTGGAGCCCACCCTGTTCGCCGGCGTCGACAACTCCATGACGATCGCGCAGACGGAGTTCTTCGGCCCGGTCGGCGTCGTCATCCCGTTCTCCACCGACGAGGAGGCGGTCCGGATCGCCAACGACAGCCCCTACGGCCTGGCCGGCGGGGTCTGGAGCGCCGACACCGCCGCCGCGTACGAGATCGCCACCCGGATCCGGGCCGGCAGCGTCTCGATCAACGGCGGTGGCGCGGGTGTCAACCCGCGCGTCGCGTTCGGCGGGTACAAGCAGAGCGGCCTCGGCAGGGAGTGGGGCGAGTTCGGGCTCGACGAGTACCTGCAGACCAAGAGCATCACGTGGTCTGCACGCTGAGCGGATTCAGTACTCGGATAGGACTCGATCCCACCATTCGAACCGCTCGCTCGGGACGTAGACGTCGTACGATCCAGAATAGAGTGGTGTCAAAGCAGTGTGACCCGCTACACTCACCCAAGCTCGGGGGCCCACCGGCCCCGGGCCGGGCCGTGCCGCCGCACACCTCACCGTAGGTCGGCGGCCCGCCTCCGCGCGGCACTCTCGCACCTCTTTCAGATCCACAATGGACTCTGCGCCACGAGGCTGCCGCCTCCTCCGACCGGACGACGAAGTCAGATCGAGAAAGAGGAACGATGTCCTTCACACGATGGCGCACGGCTGCGGGGGCCGTGGCACTGCTGTTGCTGGTGGCCGCCTGCGGCGGGGGCGGAACCGACTCCGCCGCCGGTGGCACGGGCGAGGTGGACCGCAACGGGACACTGCGCGCGACCTATGTCATCCTCCCGACCCCCCTGGATCCGCACACCCCCACCAGCGAGGTCGCGCAGTTCCCCTACATCTCACCGGTCTACGACCGTCTCACGCAGATGGTGCACGGCGAGAAGGGCCAGGAGCTCGCACCGATGGTGGCCGAGTCCTGGGAGTTCAGCCCGGACGGCGCCACGCTGACCTTCGCCCTGCGAGACGACGTGACGTTCTCCGACGGGAGCAAGCTCGACTCGAGTGCGGTCAAGGCGAGCCTGGACCGCGCTCTGACGCTGCCGAAGTCGACCGCCAAGAGCTATCTCTCGGCGATCGGTCGGGTCGACGCACCGGATCCGGCAACGGTCGTGATCACCACGAGCCGACCCGCCGCGGACCTGCCCTACCTGCTCTCCACCGGTTACGGCAGCATCATCAACCCCAAGGCGCTCGCCAACCCGGACCTCGACGTCGCGCCACAGGGCTCCGGCGCGTACACCGTCAGCAGCGTGAAGCAGGGCGACTCCGTCACCTACGAGCGCCGGGAGGGTTACTGGGACCCGGAGGCGAGCAAGGCGAAGACCATCGTGATCCGCGGACTGGTGGATGCGAACGCGCGGCTCAGCGACATCCGGTCGGGCCAGTCGGACGTCACGCTCCTCCAGACCCAACAGTTCGAGGAGGCCTCGTCGCTGGGCTCCGGGTTCTCGGTGCACACCTACGAGAACACCGGCACACGGCAGGCGCTCGCCATCAACCAGTACCGGCCGTACATGGGCGACGTCCGGGTGCGCCAGGCACTGAACTACGCCGTGGACCGCCAGGCGGTCGTCGACGCGATCATGGACGGGCACGCGAAGCCCAACCTGCAGCCGCTCGCCGCCAACGAGGCGGGGTTCCTCGCGACGCCGACCTCGAGCTACGGGTTCGACCCCGCCAAGGCGAGGCAGCTGCTGCAGGAGGCGGGCGTGCCCGAGGGCCACGAGGTCAACATGGTCTCGGCCAACTACTCCCCCGCCCAGGACATCGCCAAGGTCGTGCAGGACCAGCTCGGCAAGGTGGGCCTGAAGGTGAACATCGAGTACCAGGACGCCCTGGGTTCCATCACCGCCTACACGAAGGAGTCGAAGTTCGACCTCTCTACGGGCGTCCGGGTCGGCTTCGAGACCCCGCGGCTCACGCTCGCCAACTCGTACCTCTCGAGCCGCACGCTGCTGAACCCGACTCCGCCGGAGTTCTCGGCGGCGCTCGACCGGGCCTCCGACCCGCGGCTGTCGGACGACGAGCGGACGAAGGTCCTGGAGCAGGCCGAGACCGTGGCGACCGACCAGGCCTTCGACGTGTTCATGGCCGGTGAGGGCACCACCCTGCTGACGACCGACAAGGTCACCGGGATCGACTCGATGGGTCGGTCCGACTACCAGGGGATCTTCGACCTCCGGTACGTGGGCATCACGAGCTAGTCCCGACCCGAGACGGCGAAACGCGCCGCGGAGGATTCCGCGGCGCGTTTCGCTGTCGCTCTCTGGGGTCCCTGCGCCGGGTCAGCCGACGCGGGCCCGGCCTCAGTGGCCCGCGGCACGCTCCCGCCGGAGCCGGTCGTACCGCTCGAGACCCCGCTCGAGGACCTCGATGCGGTCGTGCAGGGCGTCGAGCCGCTGCTGCGGCGCGGAGTCCGGCCCGGACTCCGCGGTGGCGAGCTGCTGTCGGGCCTCCCCCAGCTGGTCGTGCAGCCGGGCGGCCGCCTCCAGCACGGTGAGGAGATCCTGCTCGTCCGCGATCGGGTCGTGCTCGGGGACCCCGAGGTCGTCCGGTGTCTGGTAGGGCATGGGGATCAGACCTTGAGCTTGAACAGCTTCGCGGCGTTGGTCTCGACGATGGCGCGCACGTCCTCGTCCGGGATGTCGATGAACGACTCCTCGACCATCTTGCGGCTGTTCGGCCAGTGCGAGTCGGAGTGCGGGTAGTCGCACTCCCACGTGATGCGGTCCAGGCCGATGTCGTGGCGCAGCGCGAGGCCCACGTCGTCGGTGATGAAGCAGCCCCAGATGTTGCGGCGGAACAGCTCGGAGGGCTTCACCTCCTGGTTGATGGCCTGGTAGAAGCGGTGCTTCTCCCAGGTGTCGTCCATCCGCTCCAGCAGGTAGGGGATCCAACCGATGCCACCCTCGGACAGGGAGACCTTCAGGTTCGGGTGCCGGTGGAACACCGGCGAGAAGCACAGGTCCGCCATCGCCTTCATCGAGTTGGTGCCCATCAGGCTGATGAACACCGCCTCGGGCGCGTCAGGCGCGGTGGTCGGGATCTCCCGCGACGTGCCGAAGTGCAGGCACAGCGGGAGGTCCGTCTCCTCGATGGCGTTCCACAGCGGCTCCCAGTGGTCCGAGTGGAACGACGGGTGACCCAACGGAACCGGGTTCTCCGGGAAGGTGATCGCCTTGGCCCCCTTGGCGGCGGTGCGGTACACCTCCGCCACCGACGCCTCGACGTCCCAGAAGGGCAGGACCACGAGCGGGGGCAGCCGGACCGGGTCGATGGCCGACCACTCGTCGATCATGAAGTCGTTGTAGGCCTGCGAGCACAGCAGCGCCAGCTTCTTGTCGACGCCCTCGTTGAACGTGGTGCCGGCGAAGCGCGGGAACGTCGGGAAGCAGAGCCCCGAGTACACGCCGTCGATGTCCATGTCCTTGAGGCGCTCCTCCGGCTCGTAGCAACCGGGGATCATCTGGTCGTACCGGATGGGGTCGACGCCGTACTGCGTCGGGTCCTTGCCCGCGACGGCGTTGAGGCCGATGTTGCTGGAGCGACGGTCCTCGTACTGCCAGAGCTGCTGGCCGGACTCGGTCTCGACGATGCGGGGACCGGCCTCCTTGTAGGCCTCCGGCAGGCGGTCCTGCCACACCATCGGGTGTTCGATCAGATGATCGTCCACCGATATCAGTTTCATCTCCGGCTGGAGCGGCATGGGTCCTCCCGTGGCTGACGTCGACGTCGGCGTGTACTGGATGCGCTCGCCAGGGCCGCGACCGCGGCGCGAGCGCACCAAAACCGTGTAGCCATTGTCGCACGGGGATGGCGACCGCACAACGCGATGATGCCTCTGCCTGCGCCGTACCGGCCCCCTTGTCGGGTTACCCCCCTCTCGGTCGAGAAGAGTGCATGTTTCTCAGCCCCGGCGGGTGGTCGCCATCCGCATCAGCCCGCGCACACCGCGCTTCTCCCGCGGGACCGAGACCCCGCGGCCCTCCAGTGCGTCGCGCAGCCCGTCGCCGAGGACGGCGAAGGACAGGATGGTCAGCACGATCATCACGGCGGGGGCGACCATGAAGTAGGGGGACTCGTAGATGGCGTCGAACGCGTCGCGCAACATGGTTCCCCAGCTGGCGTCCGGGGGCTGCACGCCGAGGCCGAGGAAGCTCAGGCTGGCCTCGGCGATGATGATGACGCCTGCCGAGAAGGTGAGCTGGACCAGCAGCGGCGAGCTGGCGTTGGGCAGCACGTGGCGCCACAGGATCCGCCACGGTGAGCAGCCCATCGCCCGGCACGCCTCGATGTAGGTCTCGCTCGTCACGGACTGGGCCGCGCCGCGGGCGAGGCGGAACAGCGGCGGGGCCAGCACGACGCCGATGGCGATCATGACGTTGGTCAGCCCCGGGCCCAGGATGCCCACGATGGCCAGGGCCAGGATCAACGGCGGCAGGCTCAGCAGGGCGTCCGACACCCGGCTGAGCACCGCGTCCACCGGGCCGCCGACGAACCCGGCGAGCAGGCCGAGCGGGATGCCGGCCACCGCAGCGATGACCAGTGCCTGCAGGACCGCGACCAGGGTGACCTGTGCGCCGAACAACAGCCGCGACAGGACGTCGCGCCCGAAGTTGTCGGTGCCGAGCAGGTGCTCCGAGCTCGGACCCTGGAGCTGGTTGATCAAGTCCTGCGCCGCCGGGTCTGCAGGAGCGAGCAACGGCGCGAGCACCGCCGCCAGCACCACCAGCAGCAGGAAGGTGAGCGCCACCATCGCCGACCGGTTCCGCCGGAGCTGTCGCATCGCCCGGCCTGCGCCGCGGCGGCGGCCCGCACCCGGGGAGGTGGACGACCCAGGCGGGGTCGCCGCGACGGCGGTCGCCCCGTCGACGTCGGCGGCGGGTTCGGTGAGCGGACCCTGTGTCATGACCGGCTCCTCCGTCAGGTGGTCTGGTCCGGTGCTCATCGCCGGAGCTTCGGGTTGAAGTAGCCGTAGGAGACGTCCACGACCAGGTTCACGATCAGCACGCCGACGGCGCTCACCATCACGATCCCGAGGATCACCGGGATGTCGCGCTGGTTGACCGCGGTCACGGCGAGGCTCCCGAACCCGGGCAGCGCGAAGACGAACTCGACCGTCACCGCTCCGGCCAGGACCCGGCTCGCCTGCAGCCCCAGGATCGTCACGATCGGGACGCCTGCGTTCTTGAGCGCGTGCTTGCCGACGATCATGGGTGAGCGCAGCCCCTTGGCCCGCACGGTGCGGACGAAGTCCATGCCGAGGGTGTCGACCATCGCGGCCCGGGTCTGCCTGGCGAGCTCCGCGCCCGAGATCGCGGCGAGCGCGATGGCGGGGAGGACGAGGTGGTTGAGCCACTCGCCGAACCCCTCCTCGCCCAGGGCGCTGTACCCGGTGGCGGGGAAGACGGAGGCGCTGACCGCGAAGATCAGCACGAGGACGAGGCCGATGACGAAGGGCGGGATCGCCATCAGCACCGACGCGATCGCCGTGACGAACCGGTCGAGCGCGCTGTTCGGCCGCAGCGCCGCGGCGATCCCGAGCGGCAGCCCGACGAGGACGGCGATGACGAGCGTGACGAGGGCCAGCGACAGGGTCACCGGCACCCGCTCGAAGATGAGGGCGGACACCGACTGGCTGGACAGCAGGGACTCCCCGAGGTCGCCACGGACCGCGTTGCCGAGCCACAGGACGTAGCGGAGCAGGAGGGGCTTGTCGAGCCCCAGCCGCTCGGAGGCCGCGGCGATCTCCTCGGGGGTCGCGTTCTCCCCCGCGGCGGCCCGGGCCGCGTCGCCCTCCATCAGGTCGAGCAGGACGAAGACGAACAGGCTCAGGGCGATCAGCAGCGGGATGGCGGAGAGCAGCCTCCGCACGACGATGCGCACCATGGTCAGGCCCTCGATTCGACGGACACCGCGCCGGACGGGACCGCCGACGCCCCTCGGCGTCGACGGCGGGGGGTGGCGCTGGGGATGGCCGAGACCAGCTGTCGGGTGTAGGGGTGCTCGGGGTCGGTGAACAGCTTCTCGGTGCTGCCGATCTCCACGATCTCCCCGCGCTGCATCACCGCCGTCCGCTGG
>NZ_JACBXB010000220.1 GCF_013870575.1 Pseudonocardia pini | reverse complement strand
GACGGGAACGGACGAGCTCGGTGTCGGCACCGACCGGTCAGACGAGCGAAGCGGCTGCCCGCGCGGAAGCCGTCGTCGTCGAGGTCCACCCACATCCCGGGCCCGAGGAACTGCAGGTACCCGGCCTCGGACAGGGCCAGGATCTGCCGGACCCGGAAGCCGGGCGGCCCGCTCGCGACGGAGTTGAAGAAGCTCTGCCAGCGCGGCACGTCGCGCGCGATCGACTCCGCGCTGAGCATCCCCGCGCCCTGCACGCGCATGACCTCGCCGTACACGGCCAACATCGAGGTGAACGCGCCGAGGTGCGGCGTGTGCCGCTCGTCCTGGTGCTGGCGCAGGTCCTCCGCGATCCGCTCCCGGACGAGCGGCTGGAGCTCCTCGAGCGTGTCCGCGGCGAGCCCGTCGAACGGTCGGTCGAGCCGCTCGAAGTCGATGCGGTCCTGCGGGTCCGGCACGGCCGCCGCGATCAGCGACTCCATCTCGGGCGTACCCCACCCCAGCTCCGCGAACCGGGCGAGGAACTCCTCCCACGAGCACGTGACCAGCTCGGGATGCCCGCCGAACAGCTCGTGGTACCAGCCGAAGGCGATCTCCTTGCCGATCAGCGCGCCCAGGTCGCGGGCCAGGTCGATCGGCTGCGGCAGGGCGTCCGTGGCCGCCGCGGTGAGGAACCGGGGCGACGGCGGCCTGCCCGCGCGCAGCTGGTACTCCGGCTTCGCGTGGTAGGGGGCACCGCGCGGCGACCCGGCGACGAGCCGGGGCTCGCGGCCCGACGGTACGTAGTCCAGACCCGCGCGGCCGTCGACGAACCGGCCCCCACGCCCCTCGAACAACAGCACGACGAGATCCACGAACGCGAGCCCGAGCCCCCGCGCGATCACGGTCTCCCCCGGCTCGACGATCGACAGGTCCGTGTCCGTGGTCTGCTCCGGCGGGACGTAGCGCAGCCCGCGCGCCCGCGCCTGCGCGAGGAGCGTCTGCTCGGCGGGGGCGGGGGTGGCGTCGAGGTGCCCGGAGGCGAGGACGACGGCGTCGGCCACGATCGGCGGCTCACCCTCGAGGGCGAGCACCTGCGTGTCGCCGCGCTCGGTCAGCCCCGTGGCGCGCGTCGCGTGGACGTGCACCCTGACCTGCGGCGGGAGGTCCGCGACGACGGCATGCAGCACCGAGGTCAGGTAGCGGCTCTGCAGCCTGCGGCTCGGGAAGGTCGAGGCGGTGACGGCCCGCAGCTCGGCGAGCATGTCCGCGGGCCATCCGGTCACGTCCGGCCCGGCCTGCGCCCACTCCCAGAACGACGGGCCGGGCACGATCGGGCCCTCGCAGACGACCGACTCGTCCGTCCACATCGTGACGTCCGCGGCCATCGAGTTCATCGCCAGCAGGGGCGACTGGGCGTCCCGCCAGATCCGCCCCGCACCTGCGGGGTAGGGGTCGACGAGGTGGACGTCGAGGTCGCCGGGGTACAGCTCGCGGGCGTTGGCCGAGAGCCGTTCGAGCAGTCCGACGCCTCGGGGTCCGGCGCCCACGATCGCGATGGCGGCCACGACAGTCCTCTCTCCGATGGGTGTGGCGGAAGGGAGGGCGGGCGCTAGAGCGCCGCGGCGGTGCGACACAGGTCGACGTGTCGGCGCAGGGCCGGCCAGGTCGAACGTGCCTTGTCCATCACCTGACGGTAGCGCCGCGACCCCCCGATCGCATTCCCGCTGCGGTGCCGGTCACGCCCACCCGGTCGGCTCGTCGCATATTCCCGGGTGTGCGGGCCTGCTCAACCCGGTTGACCCGACGCCGTCGTGGTGCTGCATTGGAGGGATGACGCCGTTGGTCTCCCGCCGGCACATCGACCTGGCCCGCACCGCCTCGGCCCTCTAGCCGGCCCTGCCGTCCGCCACCCCCACGACCGCAGGAGAAACCGCCATGCCCGTCGAGTTCCTCGGCATCGGAGCCACGAACGACGGCACGGAGACCCGTGCCCGCTCCGGTCCCGCCTTCGACCCCGAGTTCACCCTCGCCCTGGCCCGCGCGCACGAGGCGAGCGGCTGGGACCGCGTCCTCACCGCCTACGGGTCCGGCAGCCCGGACCCGGCCCAGGCCGCGGCCTACATCGCCGACCACACCGAGCGGCTGCAGCTGCTGCTGGCGCACCGGCCGAACGTCTCGTACCCGACCTTCACCGCCAAGACCGTCGCCACGCTCGACGCGATGTCGGGCGGGCGGCTGACCCTGCACGTCATCACCGGCGGGAACGACCACGAGCAGCAGCGCGAGGGCGACACCCTGCCCAAGGACCGCCGCTACGACCGCACCCGCGAGGCCATCCAGATCATGAAGCGGGCGTGGACCGAGCGGGAGCCGTGGGACTTCCACGGCGAGCACTACGACTTCACCGACTTCGCGCTCGACGTCGAGCCCGCGCAGAAGCCGCGCCCGCGCGTCTCGTTCGGCGGGTCCTCCGAGGCCGCGTACAAGGTCGGGGCCGAGGAGGCGGACATCTACGCGCTCTGGGGCGAGCCGCTGGCGGGCACCGCCGAGCAGATCGCGACCATCACCCAGCTGGCCAAGGAGGCGGGGCGCCCCGCTCCGACGTTCCAGGTCGCGTTCCGGCCGATCCTGGGCCGCACCGAGGAGGAGGCCTGGGAGAAGGCGCACGCGACCGTCGCGCGGATCCAGGAGCGGACCGCGGGCGGGCAGCAGCTCACCCGCAGGCATAGGCTGACGGACCCGGAGAACGCGGGCTCGCAGCGCCTGCTGGCCATCGAGGGCGAGCGCCACGACCGGGCACTGTGGACGGTCACGTCGAAGGTCACCGGCGGCGCCGGGAACTCGACCGCACTCGTCGGAACCCCGGAGACGGTGGCCGCGGCGCTGATGGACTACTACGACCTCGGCGTCCGCATCCTGTCCGCCAGGGGCTACGACCTCCTGGAGGACGCGACGCAGTTCGGCGAACAGGTCATCCCCCTGGTCCGCCAGGAGGTCGCCCGCCGCGACGCCGCGGCCTGACCCTCGCCTCATGGAGCCACGACCGCCCTCTCGACCGCCGAGAAGGACGGTCGTGGCTCCATGATGTGGCTAGAGGGCTGCGACCGCCGGGACGACCTCGGTGCCCAGCACGCGGAGGGGCTCGATCTCGGAGACGTTCGGCACCAGGCCGTGGTACTCCTGGATGCCGAGCGTCGCGAGCTCCTCCAGGTGGGCGACGGCCGTCTTGGGGTCCTGGGCCAGGGCACCGCCCATCACCGTCTTCTCGATCTCGGCGTAGTCCCGCCCGAGGTCGTCGCAGTGCCTCCTGAGCACGTCGAGCTTGTGCGGGAGGTCCGGGCCGTCGAAGAGGTTGCAGGCGTCCGCGTACCGGGCGACCATCCGCAGCGTCTTCTTCTCGCCGCCGCCGCCGATCAGGATCGGCGGGTGCGGCCGCTGCAGCGACTGCGGCACGTTCATCGTGCGCTCCAACGTGTAGTGCTCGCCGCGGTACGGCCCCTCCTCGGCGCTCCACATCTGCAGACAGATCTGCAGCGTCTCCTCGAGCCGCTCGAAGCGCTCCTTCGTCGAGGGGAAGAACAACCCCAGCCCCCGGGACTCCTCCTCGTTCCACGCGGCGCCGATGCCGAGCATCGCCCGGCCCTTCGACAGCACGTCCAGCGTCGTCACCATCTTGGCCAGCAGGCCGGGGTCCCGGTAGCTGACGGCCGTGACCCACGCCAGCAGCTCGACGCGCTCGGTGCGCGCCGCGAGGTACCCCAGGGTCGTGTACGCCTCCAGCATGTCGTTCTCGATGGGCCCGACCGGCCCGATCTGGAACACGTGGTCCATCACGCTGACCCGCGTGAGCCCGGCCTCCTCGGCCGCGACGGCGATCCTAGTGAGGTCGTCGGCGAGGCCCTTGGGGCCGCTCGGGTACGTGAAGTCCGCGATGTGCAGGCCGAGTTTCACCGTGCGCTCCTCGTTCATCGGTGGGATCGGAGGAGTAATCGGAAGGTCCTCCGTTTACGACCCTACTCCTCCGAGGACGGCCTGGCTCTGCGTCACCCGCGCGGTCAGCCTGCCGCGCTCGTCGAGCACGTCGACCACCACCACGATGGCACTGCGCCCGGCGTTCAGCACCCGGGCGACCGCCTCCACCGCCCCACCCGTGACCGGCCGCAGGAAGTTCGCCGACGACGAGGTGGTCGCCGTCCCGCGCGCCCCCTCCGGCAGGTTGAGGAAGCCGCACCAGCCCCCCGCGGCGTCGGCCAGGGCGAGCGTGGCTCCCCCGTGCAGCAGGCCGCCGGAGGTGCAGCGTTCGGGCGTCCACGCGAGCCGCACCCGCACCTCCTCGGGGGTCGCCGCCACGGCCTGCGCGCCGAGCACCCGGGTGAAGGGCATGGCCGCGTACATCTCGTCGGTGAGATCCATGTCCGCAGCCTGCCCGGCCCGGCGCGGCCGGGCCATTACCTCGGACGTCATCGCCCGCGGACCGCCGCGCCCGTAGCGTGCCCACCATGACGGCGGCGGTGGTCGAGACCGGGTTCGGGGACATGCTGCGGGAGTGGCGGCAGCGCCGCAGGCTCACCCAGCTCGACCTCGGCGGGCGGGCCGAGGTGTCCGCCCGGCACCTGTCCTTCCTGGAGACGGGCCGGTCGAGGCCGAGCCGGGAGATGGTCCTGCACCTGTCCGAGGAGCTCGACCTGCCGCTGCGGGCCCGCAACGAGCTGCTGGTCGCGGCGGGCTTCGCCCCGGTCTACGGCCAGAGCTCCCTCGGCGCGGGCGACCTCGCCGAGGTCCACACCTCGCTCAACCGCCTGTTGGCGGCCCACGACCCCTTCCCCGCCGTGCTGGTCGACGGCCAGTGGGACCTCGTCGACTCGAACCGCGCGGTCGCGGTGTTCGTCGAGCTGGTCGACCCGCAGCTGCTCACCCCGCCCGCCAACGTGCTGCGGCTGAGCCTGCACCCCCGCGGCCTCGCCCGGTACGTCGACGGGCTCGCGGAGTACGCCGCCCACCTGGTCTCCCGGCTGCGCAGGCAGGTCGACCGCTCCGCCGACCCCGGCCTCGGCGCCCTGCTCGACGAGCTCGTGGGCCACTGCCGCACCCTCGGCCTCGACCCGCACGCCCACCCGCGCAACGCCGTCGTCCTCCCGCTGCGCCTGCGGCACCCGGACGGCCCGCTCACCTTCTTCTCCACGGTCTCGGTGCTCGGCGCGCCCCTCGACATCACCCTCGAGGAGGTCGCGATCGAGTCCTTCCTGCCCGCGGACACCACGACGTCGGACTACCTACGCCGCCGCTTCGACTGAGGGGCCGGGCCCCGATCTAGGGTGCCCACACCGCCGAGATGGGGTGTCCACGCCGACGTGGGCGCACCCCCTGCGTCCCTACCGTCCTCCTTGTTCACCAGAGCCCCGCGAACAGGAGAAGGACATGACCAGCACCAGCACCAGCACCACCACCGGCACGGACCGCGACCTCAAGGCCAAGCACCGCGCCACCTGGGCGCTCGGCGACTACCCGTCGGTCGCCGTCGACATCATCCCCGAGCTGGGCCCCGTGCTCGTCGCGGCGAGCGGGGTGCGCGCCGGCGACCGAGTGCTCGACGTGGCCGCCGGCGCCGGGAACGCCGCCGTACCCGCCGCCCTCACCGGGGCCCGGGTGACCGCCTCCGACCTCACCCCCGAGCTGTTCCCGGCCGGGCGGGAGTTCGCCGCGAAGCACGGCGTGACCGTCGACTTCGAGGAGGGCGACGCCGAGGCACTGCCCTACGCGGACGACTCCTTCGACACGGTCCTGTCCTGCGTCGGGGTGATGTTCGCGCCGCACCACCGGCAGGCCGCCGACGAGCTGGTCCGGGTGTGCCGCCCGGGCGGCACGATCGGGCTGCTCAGCTGGTCCGTCGACAGCTTCGTCGGGGACATGTTCCGGGTGATGAAGAACTACGTCGCCCCGCCGCCCCCCGGCGTGCAGCCGCCCGCCCTCTGGGGCGACGTGGACCACGTGCGCGGGCTGCTCGGCGACCGGGTGACGGACGTGGCCGTGTTCCACGACGTGCTCCGGGTCGACCGGTTCGCCTCCGCCGAGGCCTGGCTGACGCACTGGAAGCAGGTCTACGGACCGACGGTCGCGGCCTACCGCGGCATCGCCGACGACCCGGAGCGGGTCGCGGCGCTCGACCGCGACCTGCTCGCCGTCGCGACGAGGCACTCCGTCACCGGCACGTCGGTGATGGAGTGGGAGTACGTCGTCGTCACCGCGTGTGTGCGGGAGTGAGCGCCGTGCTGACCCTCATCGGACAACCGGTGCTGATCGCCGTCCTCGTCGTGATCGAGGTGGCGGTGTGGCAGGTCCGGGTCGCCATGGCGACCCGCGGCAACAAACGCGTCGCGGCCGCGCTCGGCGCCGTCAACGCCGTGATCTCGGTGGTCGCGCTGGCCCAGGTGGTCACCCACCTGGACCGGCCCGCCAACGTGGTCGGGTACGCGGTCGGCGTGGCGGCCGGGGTCTACCTCGGCGTCGTGGTCGACAGCAGGCTCACGCGCGTGCGGCAGGCGGCGTGACGCCGACCCCCAGCCTGCGGGCGGCCGCCGCCGCGGCGCCCCGGCTGTGGACGCCGAGCTTGCCCAGGATCGCCGACACGTGGTGGTCGGCGGTCCTGGGCGAGATGACGAGCCTGGCGGCGATGTCGGCGTTGCTCAGGCCCTCGACCAGCAGGGCGAGCACGTCGAGCTGCCGGGCCGTGAGCCCGGCGGGGTTGGCCCGTGTGGTGGGCTGGCGACCGCGCGGGATGCGGCTGACGCCCACCTCCCGCAGCCGGGCCCGGACGAGGTCGGCCGCGGCGCGGGCACCGAGCTCGTCGAACAGGTCCAGGGCCACGAGGAGGTCCTCGGTGGAGCCCGCGTCCCAGGCGGCCAACGCCCGCTCGTAGGGCTGGTCCGACGGGGCGGTGTACGGCTCGGGCGCGCCTGCGAGCCGCCGGGTCCACCGGTCCAGCTGGCCCACCACGGCCGCCTTGCCCGCGTAGTCCCGGGTGGACAGGCCGGTGACGAGCGGGTGCTCCAGGCGGGGGTCGGGGGTCCGGGTGATCCAGGCGTTCTCCGCGAGCGCGGCCGTGGCGGGGGCGACCGTCGCCGGGATGTCGAGCCGGTTCACGAGCCGCCACAGCTCGTCGAGGTGCGGGTTCTCCGGCGGCGCCTCGCGGCGGGCCAGCAACAGCCCGAGCACCAGGTGCGGCCACACCCGGCTCAGCGGCAGGTCACCGCCGCGCAGGACGGTGCGCGCGTCCTCCTCGGCCTCCGTCCACCGCCCTTGCAGGAGCCGCAGCCGCGCCCGGACGCCGAGCTGCCACGCCGCACAGATCGGGGCGTCGCGCTCCTCGCTGATCTCCAGCGCCTGCGCCACCGAGACCTCCGCGGCCTCGAACCGGCCCTGCGCCACGTCGAAGGCGCAGAGGTTGCTCATCGGCGTGGTGAGCAGGTCGTCGTCTCGGT
>NZ_JACBXB010000021.1 GCF_013870575.1 Pseudonocardia pini | reverse complement strand
TGCCGGTCGACACGCCCTCGACGCCGTCGACGGTGACCCGGTACGCGGTGCCGAACCCGTCGGAGTTCGTGTGGTGCATGGGCGGCAGCGCCAGTCGCTCGCACTCCTCGGCGGGCAGCGCGACGCAGACGAAGCCCGAGCTGTGGCGGACCATGAAGGCCATCAGCGCCGGGCTCGCGTGCTCCGCGGCGAAGATCAGGTCGCCCTCGTTCTCCCGGTCCTCGCCGTCGACCACGACGACGGCCCGGCCTGCGGCGATCTCGGCGATCGCGTGCTCGACGGCGGTGGGTTCGGGCTCGAGCATGTGCGCCTCTCCTTCGAGGTGGCTGCTGTGAGCGGCCCCACGAAGCTATCTACACAGACGTAAACTGTCAACGGCAGCGTAAGCGGGCCACTGGAATCCCCTTGTGCTGGTGGGGGTTCAGCGGGAGGACCACCGCCAGCCGTTGACCGTTTACACACGTGTAGATAGAGTCCGGACCGACTGCTCCCAAGGAGGTGGCGGACATGGTGCTGCGGGTCGACCGACTCCCGCCGTCACGCCTCCCCTGCCGATCCGGAGGGACCCCGTGACGACCACCCAGAACCCCGCGACACAGAAGGCTGCGGACCAGGTGCTCGCCGAGCTCGTCGAGACCGAGCGCGTGCACCGGTTGCTCTTCACCTACGCCTTCCACCTGGACATGAACCACCCGGACGAGATCGCGGCCCTGTTCACCGAGGACTGCTACGTGAGCTACGGCCCGGACTTCGGCGCCGAGGGCCGCGAGGCCTACCGGGAGACGCTCGGCGGGATCGGGAGCTTCTTCGCCGCGACCAGCCACCACGTCTCGAACATCGTCGTGGACTTCGGTCCCGACCTGCGGACCGCCACCGTGCGCTCGTCGCTCTACGCCTGGCACAGGTACACGCGGGACCGCCCGGACGGGCACTTCTTCGGCCAGTACCACGACGAGCTGGTGAACAGCGGGGACGGCTGGCGCTTCGCCCGCCGCGAGCTCCGCGCGGCCGGGGTCGTGGACTTCCACGTCAAGAAGCAGATCCCGATCGGGCGCGCGGAGTCGTGACCGGGGTGTCCGCGGACGCCCTCCCGGAGTATCGGGACATCCGCGTCGAGCACCGCGGGCCGATCAGCTGGATCGTGCTGGACCGCCCGGACAAGGCCAACGCCCTGTCCACGGCCATGCTGGACGAGTTCTCCGACGCCCTGGAGCGCCTCGCGCACACCGGCGGCCCGGTCGTCGGGATCCGCGGGGAGGGCAAGGGGTTCTGCGCGGGCTACGACATCGACCAGGTGGGCACGCCCAAGGCCGTGGATCCCGTCGCGGACCGGGACCGGCTGGCGCGCAACGTGAACCGCTACCTCGCGATCTGGGACCACCCCAAGCCGGTGATCGCCGCCGTGCACGGCTACTGCGTCGCGGGCGCGACCCAGCTGTGCGTGTTCACCGATCTCACGATCGTCGCCGAGGACGCCCGCATCGGCGAGCCCGCCCTGCCGCTCGGCGGCGGCTACATCGCCCCGCTCTGGGCCCCGCTCGTCGGGCCGAAGCGGGCGAAGGAGCTGGCGTTCCTGCCCGGCAACATGATCAGCGGCACCACCGCCGTCGAGTGGGGCTGGGCCAACCACGCTGTCCCGGCCGACGAGGTGGTCGACACCGTCGAGGAGATGGCCGAGCGGATGGCCCGCATCCCGTCGGACGTGCTGCGGATCAAGAAGCTGTCCGTCAACCGCGCGATGGAGGCGATGGGCGTGCGGACCGCCGCGGCAGGCGTCCCCGAGATGGACGCGCTGCTGCACCTGTCCCCCAGCGTCACGCAGCTACGCGAATGGATAGGCGAGGTCGGGCTGAAGACGGCCATCGCCGAGTTCCGCAAGCCCGCCGGAAAGGAACCGCAGTGAGCTCAGGAGTCGAGTTCGTCAAGGACGGCCACGTCGCCCGCGTGACGCTGGACAACCCGAAGGCGCTCAACGCGATCGACCCACGGATGGACGACGCGCTGTTCGCCGCGTGGACCGAGGTCAACGACGACCCGGACGTCTGGGTCGCGATCCTCTCCGCGACGGCGGGCAAGGCCTTCTGCGCCGGCGCGGACGTCTCCGGTGGCACCGACCGCGACGGGCGCATGGCGCTGGGCGGCGGGCTGACCGGCGTCGGCGGCCCGCAGCTGACCCTGCGCAAGCCCCTGATCGCCGCGGTGCACGGTTACGTCATCGGCGGCGGGTTCGAGCTGGCGATGTGCGCGGACGTCATCGTCGCCGCGGACGACAGCCAGTTCTTCATCCCCGAGGTGAGGGCCGGGATCATCGGCGAGGCCGGGATCATGCACCGCGCGATCCGCCAGCTCCCCCATCACGTCGCGCTGGCGATGGTGCTCACCGGCGACCGGCTGCCCGCGGCGAAGGCCGAGCAGTACGGCCTGGTCAACGAGGTCGTCCCGGTCGCCGAGCTCGCGGCCGCCGCGGACCGGTGGGCCGCGAAGATCACCGCGAGCTCACCACTCGCCGTCCAGGCCGCCAAGGACGCCGTGCTCCGGGGCCTCGGCGGCTCGCTCGAGTCCGCGCTGTCCACCCGGTACGAGCCGATCGAGGCCTACGCGGGGACGAAGGACCAGCTCGAAGGGGTCGCGGCCTTCGCGGAGAAGCGCAAGCCGGTCTGGACCGGCCGCTGACGATCGACGACAGTCACCATTCGGACGAACGGGAAGGTGCACGATGACTGATCTGGACGCGAGGATCCGCAGGCTCGAGGACCGGGCCGAGATCGAGGACCTCGTCCTCCGGTACTTCCTGGCCGCGGACGACGACGACTGGGACGGCCTCGGGGCGACCTTCGCCGAGGACGGGTCCTTCTCCGCGGGCGCGTTCCCGGGCGGTTCGGACCGGGCGTCCGTGGTCGAGTTCATCCAGACCGACCGGCAGAGCATGGGCGTCACGGTGCACACCCAGAACACCACGCTGCTGACGTTCACCGACGCGGACCACGCGAGCGGCGTCGTCGGGGCGCACCTGGAGCTCGCGCGCGGCGGGACCACCGTGTACGGCGCCGTCCGCTACTACGACGACTACGTGCGCACCGCGGAGGGCTGGAAGATCAAGGCCCGCGAGATGGCGATCGTCCACGTCGGGCCGTGGGACGAGGTGGGCACGTCGCTCACCGCGGAGAACCGTGCCCGGTGGCCCGGGGCGGACCCGGCGCCGGCCGATCTCCCCCGCTCCTGACCTCAGGAGCGGCGCAGGCCGTCGAAGAAGATCGCCGAGAACGTGTCGATGGTCTGTTGGGCCGTGTATTTGCGATCGCCCGGCTTGAACCACCGATGGGTCCAGTTGACCATTCCGAACAACGTCTTCACGACCAGCGGCACGGAGAGGTCCGCGCGGAACTCCCCGTCCCGGATTCCGCCGAGGATGATGTCGGTGACGATCGACTCGAAACGGCGGGTCTTGCGCACCATCTCCTTCGCCCACGGGGTGGTCTGGAAAGCGACCTTCCCCATGTCCTCCTGGATGTAGACGTAGACATACGGATAGTTCGCCTCGTACGAATTGATCTGCAGCTCGATGAGGAGACGGAGCTTGTCATGGGCACTGACCTCGAGCGCCGCCACCCGGGTGGCCTCGGCGAGGTTGTCGTCGAGGACCTTCTTCGCGGTGGCCTGGAAGACCTCCTGGAAGATCTCCTCCTTCCCGGCGAAGTAGTAGTAGATGGCGGCCCGGTCCGTGCCGAAACGGGCGGCGATGTCGTTCAGCGTCGCGCGTTCGTAACCCTTGGCCTTGAAGACGTCCCCGGCGATCTGCAGCAGCTCGGTGCGCTTCGCCCGATAGGCGGCGTCCCCCTCCACCTGCGCCCGCTTCCGGCGCTGGGAGAGGCCGCTGCGCGCGGCCTCCGGAGGGTTGTGGGCAGGGGTGGCCATGACCACGACCCTACAACCGCGACGGAGCGGCGATCAGCATGAGTGTAAACGGGCAGTGGACCGCGGTCTCCACCGTCGGCGACCTCCTGGTGCGGTCCGCGCACCTGCATCCGGAGCGCGCCGCGCTCGTCCTCCCCGAGGCCACCTACACCTTCGCGGAGCTCCACGAACGCGCCTGTGCGGTGGCCCGCGGGCTGGTCGGGCTCGGGGTGGAGCCGGGGGGCCGGGTCGGGCTGCTCGCCCCGAACACCGTCGACTTCGTCGCGGCGTTCTTCGGGATCAGCCTGGTCGGCGGGGTCGTCGTGCCACTCAACGCCCGGCACAGGGCGGCGGAGCTCGGCTGGATCGTCGACGACGCCGACCTCGTCGCGCTGCTGACCGCGGCGGACGAGGACCAGTACGTGGACTTCGCCGAGATCCTGCGCACCGGCCTGCCCTCGCTCGGCTCCGCACCGGACCCGACACGGCTCGCCCTCCCCGAGGCGCCCGCCCTGCGCGCCGCCGTCCTGCTGCGCGGTGCCGCGCAGCCCGGTTTTCTGGACCGGACCGAGTTCGACGAGGTGGCCGCGGGCGTCGCGCCCGAGAGGGTGTCCGAGCTCGGTCACCGGGTCCGCGTCCGCGACGTCGCCGCGATGCTCTACACCTCCGGCACGACGGCGAACCCCAAGGGGTGCATGCTCTCCCACGAGGCGATGACCCGCGGCCCCGTCGAACGCGCCCGGCACCGGCTGGGCAACGGGGGGCTCGGGACCGGCGACCCGGACGTGACCTGGGCCGCCGGACCGCTGTTCCACATCGCCGCCCTCGCCCCCTTCCTCGGGTCGGTGGGCACCGGCGGGACCTTCCTGACCGACGTCTACTTCGAACCGGGCCGCGCGCTGGATCTGCTGGCCCGCGAGCGGGCCACGGTCGCCTTCCCCTGGTTCCCCGCCACGATGCAGCCGATGCTCGACCATCCGGCGTTCGACCCGTCCGCGCTGGCCTCGCTGCGCTCGATGTTCCTCATCGGACCCAGCGTGCTGCTCGAGCGCGTCCAGGGCGCGCTGCCGGAGTGCGAGCTGGTCGCCGCCTGCGGGATGACCGAGACGGCAGGCATCTACGCCATCAGCGACCGGGAGGACTCGACCGAGCTGCGGGCGACCGCCCAGGGCAAGCCGTGCCCCGGTATCGAGCTGCGGATCATCGACATCGATACCGGGGAGGACGTCGACACCGGCGTCGTCGGGGAGATCCTGGTCCGCGGCTACAACGTCATGGAGGGCTACTACCAGGACCCCGAGAAGACCGCCGCCAGCCTGGACCAGGACCGCTGGCTGCACACCGGGGACCTCTACAGCTGGACGCCGGAGGGGCAGGTCGTGTTCCACGGGCGGCTCAAGGACATGCTCAAGGTCGGGGGCGAGAACGTGGCCGCGATCGAGGTCGAGTCCTTCGTCGCCCGGCACCCGGCGGTGCTGTGCGTGGAAATCGTCGGGGCTCCGGACCCCCGGCTGGACGAGGTGCCCGTCGCGTTCGTCGAGGTCAGGCCGGGCCACTCGGTCACCGAGGCGGAGCTGATCGAGTTCTGCCGGGGCAGCATCGCCCGCTACAAGGTCCCGCGGGCCGTGCGGTTCGTCGAGCCCGGCACCTGGCCCATGTCCGCCACGAAGATCAACAAGCGGGCGTTGCGCGCCCGGTTGGCCGAGCAGCCCCTCGCCCAGCCCGAGCCGGCCCGATGACGGCCGTGGAACGCGGGGCTGCCGTCGTCGCCGAGGACGTCCGTGGCGAGGCGCTCGCCCTGCTGCAGGCCGTCCCGGAGGGTGAGCCGCTCGACCCCGTCGCCACCGCGCTGATCACCCTGGCCGTGCACGCGTCGGTGACCACTCTCGACCGGGACGGCACGGACCGCGCCATGCGGGTCGCTCTCGACGCGGGGGCGACCCCGGCCCAGGTCCACGAGACGCTCGTCGTCGTCTCCGGGCTCGGCGTGCACACGCTGATGGAGGGCTCCGCACACCTCGCCGCGATCCTGCGCGAGCGGGGCGACACCAGCCTCGACGCGCCGCTCGACGCGGACCGCGCCACCCTGCGCACCCGGATGCAGGGCGACGATCCCTACTGGACGGACTTCGAGAGGGAGGTTCCGGGCTTCCTCGACGCCCTGCTCCGCCAGTCCCCCGAGGCGTACCAGGCGTTCTTCGCCTACACCGCCGTGCCCTGGCGCACCGGGGCCGTCCGCGGCCTGGTCAAGGAGCTGATGTCCATGGCCAGCGACGCCACACCCACGCACCGCTACCTGCCCGGGATGCGGATGCACCTCGCCAACGCCCTCCGGCTCGGCGCCGGACGCGCCACCGTCCTCCACGCACTCGACATCGCCGCCGCGGCACCGGCTCATCGAGGGATCCCCGCCGCGCCGGGGACCGGTCGATGAACACCTGTTCGAAGGTGGTCTCCTCGACGACGCGGCCTGGACCGCCGCGATCGACATCAACCTCGGCAGTGCACTGCGCCGCAGCCGCGCCGCACTCCCCCTCCTGCGCAGGTCCGACGCGCCGGCAGTGGTCAACATGGCCTCCGCGCCGGCGATCGTCGAGATGGCGGGCCGGGCGGGGTACGGCGCGGCGAGGGCGGGGGTCAGCGGACTGACGAGGGTGCCGAGTGCCTCGAACTCCTCGCGCAGCCAGCCGAGGCCCGGCCGCACCAGACCCGGCCGCCGGACAGCACGTCCAGCGTCGCGATCTGCTTGGCGAGCAGCAGCGCGTTGCGGTCCGACAGCACAAGCGCTGGACGAGACGTCCGTACCGGCGGGTGATCGTGCGCGGATTCATGCGCGCCGCCCCGTCGCCGGAGAGGGAGAAGACGAACGCGTCGTGGGCGAGCTCGTAGCCGAGGGCAGCGGCGAGTTCCATGCTGCGCGCCCCATGAGCGGTGAGCAGCGTGACCGACTCCGGGTCGAGGGCGATCCGGCGGTGCTGGTGGGTCTTGGGGTCCTTCTCCCACGTCTCCGTCTTGAGCTCGGCGATCGAGCGCTGGACGCGGAGGGTGCCCGTCACGAGGTCGACGTCAGCGTCTCGATCGGGTTGCGCGACAGCTGGCGCCACCGAACGACCCGCCTCAAGGCCCCGGTGAGGATGACGTGGATCTGCCGGATCGTCGACTGTGCGAGCGAGCGGCAGACATGCGTCCGGCAGCGGTGGTCGCAGTCGTGAACCGTCGTCTCTCGTCGACCTGCACGAGGAGTAGGCGTAGCGCCTTATCCGCTTCCTCCTCGGCGATCGGGCCCGCCGGGATGACCTGAGTCAGGTAGTGGCGCTGCTTCGTCACCGGGGAGACGCTCAGCCCAAATGCTCCACGTTGGGCACCACGATACGACAGGCCCGAGAGTCGGAGGACTCATCGGGCCTGGTCTTCAAGGGTGGAGCTGAGGGGATTCGAACCCCTGACCCCTTGACTGCCAGGATTCCACGAACCCCCTCACATGCCTCCTACCAGCGACAACGCTTACAGAAGGCCTCTCTCCAGCCTCCAGAACTCGCACCACGCGCAGGGTTTCGCACCACGAACGGCTCCACGCTCGGCCCCCGATGACCTCGTCATTCCGACGGCCGAGGTCGCGCATCGTGTCTCCTCGGACAACGGCCAGATGCCGCGGGGAACGTCATTGCCAGTCTCATCGCGGGAGCGACGAGGCGTGGACTGCAACGAGCAGCCATTCTCCGGTCACTTCTGTCCAGACAGCGAGTGTCTGGTCGGAGAGATGAGCTGGCGAACCGTCGACCACGATCTCGGCACGCAGCTGTCCATGGACGAGCGCACAGTCTCCGACGACGACGATGTCCTCCTCGGCATGGTCGACCGCGCGGTAGGCGAGGTGACCGCTCCGGCATTTCGCCAGGTAGGAGTCGAGCGTATCCACCGTCCCGCTTGAGTGCGCGTAGCGGAGTTCGGGATGGGCGAGCATCTCGAAGGTCTCGAACTCGCCGTTCACCACGGCGTCGTATCGGTGGTATTCGAGGGCGGCGATCCTCTCGGCGATCGCATCCTCGCGCATTGTGGCCTCCTGTCCTCAGCGGTCCCGCAGCGCGGGAAGTCCCGCGAGCTCGTGTCCCAGGGTCCGCCGCAGCGCCAGGACGGTGTCGGGTTCGTCGTCCGATCGCGTCGCGGGCCGCTCGCCGTCGTCCTCGCGGAGGGCGGACAGCGCCAGTTCCAGGAAACGAAGCGAGGCGGTCCGCGAGGGCGACCTCCGCTCGGGCGAGGTTCGCCAGCAGGACCTCGACGATGAGGTCTTCGCGCGCGGGGAAGTGACGGTAGGGCGAGGCGTTGCTCAGCCCCGCCCGCCGCGCGATCTGGTCGTGCGGCGCGCGGGCTGCGCCGCCTCGAGGCGGGCAAGGCCACCCGACGGATTGTGGTGATCTCCTAGGACGCCGGGGTCTCCAGCTCGGCGGGCCAGACGCTCGGGCCGCGGCCCCGCGTCGGGCGGACGACGAGGGCGCCGGCCGGCACCGACCGGCGGTCCCCGTCCCGTTTCCGCTGGTGCACCGGCACCCGCAGGTGCCCGGCGCCGAGCGCGGCGTCCCGCGCCTCGACGGCCCGGACGACGTCCGCGAGGTGGCCGAACATCTGCTCCGGCAGGGACTGCAGCTCGAGCTGGGTCTGCGCGTCCGCGCCGTAGTCCTTCGCCTGCGCGATGAGCTGCCAGCGCCGGGCCGGGAAAGCCAGCCCGGCCAGGGCCGCGGTCAGCCGTGCGCGTCTGTTCTCCATGGTGGGTCCTCGCTGTCGCCGGTGGGAGAGGTCAGTCCGTGCGGCCTTCCGCCGTCCAGCCCGGGCCCGAGACCTGCTCGATCGTGCGGTCCGGGTCCAGCCCGGGGACGCCCACCCGGATGCGCCCCAGTTCGGTGAAGGTGGTGAAGAAGATCGTCCGCAGGTCGGGCCCGCCGAAGCAGAAGTTCGTGACCGGGACCCGCGGCAGCTCCAGGGTGGCCAGGTGGGTGCCGTCCGGCGCGATGGCCCAGATGCCGCCGGGGCCGGTGCACCAGATGTTGCCCCGCGCGTCCAGCTTCATGCCGTCCGGGTGGCCCGGGCGGTCGGCGGGCATGGCGATCAGGGTCGCGTCCGAGTCCTGGTCCAGGCGCGCGCCCGCGACGCTCCACGAGTCCACCGCGAAGGACCGGATGTGCATCCGGTTGGTGTCGTTGATGTAGAGCCTCTGCTCGTCCGCGGAGAAGGCCAGCCCGTTGGGCATGTTGAAGTCGCGGGCGACGAGGTTGATCCGACTCAGGTCCGGGGAGACGCGATAGACACCGGCGAAGTCCAGGTCGGTGTCGACCTCGAAGGTGAGCGGGTCGGTGAACCAGATCGAGCCGTCCGAGCGGGCCACGACGTCGTTCGGGCGGTTGAGGCGCTGGCCGCGGTAGTGGTCCGCGACGACGGTGACCGAGCCGTCCGCCTCCTGGCGGGTGACCCGGCGCGCATCGTGCTCGCAGGAGATCAGCCTGCCCTGCCGGTCCCGGGTGGAGCCGTTGGCGCCGTTCGTGCCGGTCTCGACGACGGTGACGCCGCCGGACTCGGTCCAGTGGTAGCGGGTGGAGGTGCCGCTGTCGTTGAAGCTCAGGGCCTGGCGGTCCGGGAGCCAGACCGGGCCCTCGGCCACGCCCAGCATGGCCCCGCCCTCGGCGAAGGCGCCGTAGTCGGCACCGAGCCACTCGACCTCGGCACCCGCCTCGTGCAGCTCGGCGTTGACCGTGCTCGTCATCGAGCCGTCCTCTCGTCGATCTCCGCGTCCGCCCCCACGGCGGGGGCGTCGTACAGGTCCTCGCGCCGCAGCGGCAGCAGGGCCACGATCCCGACCAGCGCCACGACGATGAAGTAGAAGGCGGGCGACTGCGGGTTGCCCGTGGACTCCACCAGGAAGGTCGCGACGAACGGCGCCGTGCCGCCGAACAGTGCGGCGGGGATGTTGTAGCCGAGCGAGACGCCGCTGGCGCGGATCCGCGACGGGAAGAGCTCGGCCATCGTGGTGACCGAGGTCGAGATGAAGCACGCGAGCAGCACGGCCAGGACGGCGTGGCCCACGACCGCCCCCGCCGCACCGGCCTCGCCGAGCAGAAGGAAAGCCGGGTAGGCGCACACGGCGAATCCCACCGCGGCGGCGAGCAGGACGGGCCTACGTCCCACCCGGTCGGCGACCGTGGCGGCAGCGGGCAACACCGCCAACGCCACGGCCCCCGCGACGAGTGTGGACACCAGGACGGTGCCGGGGCCCAGCTCCGCGGTCTTCGCGAGGTACGTCGCGAGGTAGGTGAACACGAGGTAGAAGGCCGTCGCGTGGAGGGCGCCGATACCGGCCACGATGAGCAGTGCCCGCCGGTGCCGCAGGGTCTCGCGCAGCGGGGAACCGGAGGTCCGTTCGCCCTCCTGCAGGGCTCGGAACTCGGGGGTGTCCTCGAGTCGCAGTCTGATGTAGAGCGCGATCGCTCCCAGCGGCCCCGCCACGAGGAACGGGATCCGCCAGCCCCAGTCCCCCATGGCCGGGGTGCCCAGCGCGACGCCGAGCCCACCCGCGAGCAGGCTGCCCACCAGGAACCCGACGATCGTGGAGAACATCATCCAGCTCGTCCCGAACGCGCGGCGCCCCGCGGCGGCGTATTCCGCCATGAACGTGCTCGCGCTCCCGTACTCGCCCCCGGCGGAGAACCCCTGGAGGAGCCGCAGGACGACGAGCAGCACCGGCGCCGCGATCCCGATCGTCGCGTACCCCGGGAGGACCCCGATCAGCGTCGTCGAGACCGCCATCATCGTGACCACCACGACGAGGGTTCGCTTCCGCCCGAGCCTGTCCGCCATGGGTCCGAAGAACAGCCCGCCGAGCGGACGGGCCAGGAACGTCAGCCCGAAGACCGCGAAACTGCTCAGCAGCTGGGTCGCCGGGTCCGCGGAGGGGAAGAACGCCGCACCGATGAACGACGCGAGGAACCCGTAGACCGCGAAGTCGTACCACTCGATCGCATTGCCGACCGACGCCCCGACGAAGGCACGGCGGCGGGTGCGGGCCGTCGCCCGCAGGCCGCTCTCGGCGTCACCGTCGACGCTTGCCATCCCGCGCTCCTCTCGCGCCCCCACGACGGGCCCGAGGGGCCCCGGTGCCGCACTCCAACGTAAGGCCTTCCGCACGCCCTAACAAGTGATTGTTCAGGATCGGGTTCACGACACTCCCGTCCGTCGTGAAAAGATAGTGAATCCGCATTTGAGAGGAGGTCGACCGGAGTGGCGACCACACGCGGTGAACGGCGCGCTCGCGGCTCGACCCCGGTCTCCGCCGAGCTGATCGAGGAGCAGGCCATCCTGCTGTTCGCCGAGAAGACGTACCCGGTGATCGGCATGCGGGACATCGGCGACGCCGTCGGCCTCCTGCCCGGCAGCCTCTACGTGCACATCAGCGGCAAGGAGGACCTCCTGCTGCGCATCGTGGAGAAGGGCATCCAGAACTACCTCGACGCCATCGGCCCGGCCGCGGACGCGCCCTCGTCGGCGGCCGAACGGCTCAGAGCCGCCTTCACGGCCCACTTCGAGGTGCTGAGCCGCACCCGCGAACAGACCAGGGTCGCCTTCTTCCAGTGGACCTACCTCTCCCCGGAGAAGCAGGGCCGCGTCATCGCGATGCGCCAGCGCTACGAGGACCTCTTCGTCGACATCGTGCGAGACGGTGTCCGCACCGGCGAGTTCCGCAGGCTGCGGAACCCGCGCGTGATCGTCCTCGCGTACATCGGCATGCTGAACAACGCCACCGAGTGGTTCCAGCCGGACGGCTCGCTCTCGGCGATCGAGGTCGCCGAGGAGATCGCGGACGCCGCCCTGAAGGGCATCCAGGCCTGACGGGCCGGGCCGCGGGCCGCGCTTGACCGGACCACCGGCACCGACGCATCCTCTGAACAACTATTTGTTCGGAGGTGCCATGTCCGTCGTCCCACACACCCCGTCCGCCCCGGTGGAGGGCGCGCGTCGACTCGCCGCCGACCCACGTCTGCTCCGCGGCACCGGGCCCGGCTTCGGTCCGCTCGCCAAGCGCTTCCCGCGCGAGGAGCGCACCCTCCTCCACGTCCTACGGGCGCAGGCGGAGGCCTTTCCGGACCGGGACTGGCTGGTCTTCGACGGGCAGGACCACCTGACCTTCGGCGCGGCGGAGGAGCTGTCGCGGCGCGTCGCGGCGGGCCTGGCCACCCGCGGGGTCGCGGGCGGTCGGGTCGCGCTGCTCCTGCGGAACCAGGTCGAGTTCATGCCGCTCTTCCTCGGTGCCCTCGTGGCAGGCGGCGTGGCCGCACCCATGAACCCCGAGCTGCGGGGACAGCTCCTCGCCCTGCTCCTGCAGCGCTGTGATCCCGAGGTGCTGGCGGTGCGGACCGACCTGGTGCCCCGGCTGGCGGAGCTGCCGTCGCTGGGCGGGGTCCGGCTCGTCGTCACGTGCGGTGACGGTCTCGCCCCAGGCGACGTGCACGGCATCCCCGTGGTGGCCTTCGAGGAGCTGGCGGGCGCGGACCCCGCGGAGGCCCCGGAGTCGCTCCCCCTGCCGTCGGACCTCGCCGTCCTGATGTTCACCTCGGGCACGAGCGGCGGGTCCAAGGCGGCGATGTGGCCGCACCACTACCTCTACCTCGCGTCGGCGGCCGCCTCGGACGCCTTGGGGCACACCCCGGACGACGTCCTGAGCACACCGCTGCAGATGTGCCACATCGCCGGGCTGCAGGTCTTCGCGGGCTCGGCGCTGCACGTCGGGTGCACGGCCCATCTCAAGAGCAGCTTCTCGGCCCGGAACTGGTGGCGGGAGATCGCCGCGGACGGCGCCACGTTCGCCATGCTCATGGGCCCGATGGCCGCCATGATCCTCGACTCCGTCCCCGAGGCGCCCGACCACCGGCTCGCCCACGTCTACGTCCTGCCCCAGCCGCTGGGGCGGGTGGAGTTCGAGCGCCGCTACGGCACCACCGTGATCTGGCAGGGCTGGGGGATGACCGAGATCTTCCCGCACCTGCCCCGGAAGGAGCGCATCGAGGCCGTCCCGGCGGACACGATCGGGCCGGCTCCGGCCTGGGTCGACCACGGGGTCGTGGACGAGTTCGACCGGATGCTCGCCCCCGGCGAGCTGGGCGAGCTCGTCTACCGCCCGCTCATCCCCGACGCCATGGCCCGGGGCTACTTCGGCGACCCCGACACGACGAACCGTGCGTTCCGCAACTTCATGTTCCACACCGGTGACCTCGGCTACTACGACGCCGAGGGCCGCGTGCACTTCGTGATGCGCAACCAGGACGGCATCCGACGGCGGGGCGAGAACATCTCGGCCGTCGAGCTCGAGAACGTCGCACTCGGCCATCCGTCGGTCACGGACGCCGCCGCCTACGCGGTGCCCGCCGAGCTCGGCGAGCAGGAGGTCAAGCTCGACCTTGTGCTGCGCGACGACACCGACCTCGACGTGGTGCACGAGTGGCTGCGCGCCCAGCTCCCCCGCTACATGGTCCCCCGCTACCTGGAGTCCCGCGCGGAGCTGCCCAGGACACCGAGCCAGCGGGTGGAGAAGTACAAGCTCGCCGCCGACGGGCTGGAGCGGCCCGCCGTCCGGGAGTACGACCCGCGGCGCCCCTGACGGCTCAGGAGGTCGGCGCGGGCAACGGCTGCGCGCCCCGCTGCAGCAGGAGCATCGTCATCCGCTCGTTCTCGACCTGCTGCTCGAAGCGCATCTGCTGGGCCAGCGCCCGGGCGTGGTCCTCCGTCCCGTCCCGGATCATCCCGTCGGTCATGAGGATCGCGCCCTGGTGGTGGCGGATCATGAGCTGCAGGAACAGCGTCTCCAGCTCGCCCCCTGTCGCCGCCCGGAGGCGCTCGAGCTCCGCCTCGGTCGCCATCCCCGCCATCACGTGCCCCGGGGCCGCGGCGCCGTGCCCGCCGTGCACCGCTCCCCCGAGGTCGTCCGGCGAGGCCGACGGCAGCAGCGGCTCGTCCCACAGGTCGAGATAGCCCTGCATCTGGCCGAGCTCGCGCGTCTGGTCCGCCTCGATGGCGGCCGCGAGCGCGCTGATGTCCCCGCCCGCCCGCGTGCCCACGATCTGGGCCATGACGAGGGCCTGCTGGTGGTGCTGGATCATCTCCTGGGCGAAGACGACGTCGACCCGGCTCGGTTCGGTCGAGCCGCCCGGAAGGCCGACCACGCCGATCAGGATGCCCGCGAGCACCCCGACCAGCGCCGTGGCGCCGCCGATCACGATCGCCGTCGTCCGCCGCAGCACGACCACGCCCGGAGCCCGGGGACCATGGACGTCCGGGTGGGCGTCCTTGTCGACGTCCACGGTCACCATCGCCCGGCCCGACCGGTCAAGCCCGCGCTCCGTTGGTGAACTCCAGAGCGAGGAAGCCGTTGTCCTGGCACGTGACCCACAGCTGGTCCGGTCCGACGAACTGCGGCGGCGAGCTGCACCAGTCGGCCGTCATGTTCGGCGGCCCGAGCTGGTCCAGGGGCCGGGTCAGGTCACCGACGTTGCCGTTGATCAGGTCGGATGCCGGGAAGCCCGTCTGCCCGACGACGCTCGCGACGTGCTCCGACCCCAGCAGGCGGCCACGCTGACCGACCTGGGCGGGCGGGTTGAAGTAGGCGATCTCCTTCGGCTCCGAGATGTCCGCGATGTCGAACACCCGGACCCCGGACTGGAACTCACCGCACGCCAGGCGCGTCGGGTCGATCCGCTGGTTCACGCTGCAGTAGTGGGCCTCGTACCCGAAGAGGCCGTTGCCCGTGGTGTCCGCCCGACGCAGATCGACGTGCTCCGGTGTCTGGATCTCGAGGCGGAGGTTGTCCGTCACGACCGGGTTGCGCTCATCGCTGATGTCGATGAACCGCACCCCGCCGGAGCCCCACTCGTCGACCGCGACGAGGTAGGGCGTGCCGCGGTAGGTGATCGGGATCGTCTGCTGGGAGATGATGCCGTCCGACCAGGACACCTGGCCGACCTGGCGGATCATCGGGAGCAGGTCGCGGCGCTGGATCGAGCTCACGTCGAGGACGACGACGCCGGCGGGCGCCAGCCGGGTGAGGTAGAGCCGGTTGCCGTCCTCGCTCAGCTCGAAGCCGTGGTTCGCGGGCAGACCCGCAACACCGGTGTAGGCGATCCGGGGCCGGGTCGGGTCGGCCACGTCGATCGCGGTGAGCGAGCCCGCGGCGAGCCCACTCGCGTAGTAGGTGAGCCCGTCCGGCGCCCACTGGCCCTCGTGGCCGAGCACGTTGGCGGGGAGCGTCAGATTGGTGGCGTTGAACGAGTTCAGCAGCCGCGGGTGCGCGCAGTCCTCGGAGATGTCGTAGACGTCGAAGAACAGACCGCCGACGACGGGCCCGCCGGACACCGCGGCGAGCAGCCCGCGCTCCTCGTTGACCTTGAGGGTCTCCCAGGTGTCGGTCAGCATGGCGGGGCTGGTGAGGTTGGCGGTCAGCCGCGGGTTCTCCGGGTCGCTGACGTCGACGACCTGGGTCCCCTCGGACTGCTTGCGGCCGAGCCCGCCGAGCGAGGTACCCATGTAGGCGCAGTGGTCGTAGGACGGGTTCACCCAGGTGGCACCCTCGCCCTGGTACTGCCCCAGGAGCGCCAGGTTGCAGCTGTAGCCCAGCTCGCTGCGCCCGCTCTCGCGGTCCGCGAGCGGCACCTGGCCCTGCACCCCGGTCTCGGGCATCGAGCCCGGACCGCAGTCGGCCCGCTGCGCCACACCGGATCCGGGGCCGGACGCGGCCGTCTCGGCGTAGGCCACCGAGAGCCCCGTCACGGACAACACCGCCGCGCCCGCCACGGCGATCGCGGTCCGGGCCCGGCGCGACGGCGACGCAGAAGATCCACGCCATGCGTGCCTTCCCAGCTTCACGATCTGCTCCTCTCTGAGCTCCGTGCGCGCCTGCCGCGGGAGGAACCGGGCAGGCGCCAGGAGACGACCTCGTCGAGGAACTAACGGGTGTTTGCATCACATGGTGATGCCCCCGAATGGCTGAACCCACCCAGCTCCGATCGGTGATCAGGCGCTGCGGCGCAGGGCGAGCGCCGCCAGCACCACCACCGACGACACCACCGTGATGATCGCACCCAGTGCGGCGAGGGTCGGGTAGGTGCCGTTCTGGAACAAGCCCAGGATGACGAACCCGACCACCGGGGTCCGGGTGCTGGCCAGGATCGCCGACGCGGTGATGTCGCCGACCACGAGGACGAAGAGGAACACCCACCCGGCCAGCAGCCCGCGCGTCATGAGCGGAGCCGAGATGCGGCGCAATGTGCCGGCGGGACCTTCGCCCGCCACCAGCGAGGCCTCGGTGAGCTCACCACCGACGGTCGCGAACGAGGACTGGGCACTCAGCGTGGCCTGCGGCAGGTAGAGCACGAGATACGCGAGGACCAGCAGGAGGAGGGAGCCACCCAGCGCGAACGGCGGCCCCGCGAACGCCGCCACCAGCGCGACGGCGATCACGACGTGCGAGAGGGCGCCCGGCAGCTTCGTCGTCGCGTCCAGCACGCGCGCCCAGCCGCCGCCGCGACCGATCCGCCAGGCGAGGAGCAGCGCGAGCGCCATGCCGACCGTCGCGCAGAGGAGACCGAGCACGAGACTGTTGCGCAGCCCGGCGAAGGTGGACCCGGCCGAGCCGAACACGTCCGCGTAGTTCTCGAACGAGAACGGGCCGGTGAGCCTGCCCGACCAGAAGCCCTGCAGCGACACGACGACGAGCGCGCCGAACGGCAGGACCGCCGCCACCAGCAGGTAGCCGACCATCCCGACCCGGGTGACGATCGTCCCGGTCCGGCCGAGCTCGATGCGCCGGTCCCCCGTGGACTTGCCGCCGATGGTGGCGAACCGCCCGCCCCGCAGCACCCGGGCGTTCACGGCCCAGGCCGCCCCCAGGACCAGGAGCACCACCACGGACAACACGATCGCCTGCGGCAGCCGGGGTGGGAACTCCGTGGTCAACAGGCGGACGATCTCGACGCTGAGGATGTCGATGCGGGCCTGGGTCCCGATGATGAGCGGCACGCTGAACAGGGCCACCCCGTAGACCAGGGCGAGCAGCGCCCCGGACAGGATCGCGGGCCGGACCACCGGCAGGGTCACCGTCGCGAGGGTGCGCCACGGGCCGCGGCCGCTCACCCGCGCGGCCTCCTCGAGCGCCGGGTCCAGGTCCGCGAGCGCCGCGGAGACCGGCAGGTAGACCTGGGGCACCAGGTAGAGGGTGTAGACACCGATCAGGCCCGGCCAGCTGAAGACGTCGAGCACGACCGGCACGCCGAGCTCGCGGAGCGCCACGTTGAGGAAGCCCGCCTTCGGCGAGGCCAGCAGGACCCACCCGATGGCGCCCGCGATCGAGGGCACGAGCAGCGACACCACGGGCAACACGCCTGCGAGCCAGCCGAGTCGGGCGGTGGTGCGCTCGGACAGCCACGCGAACAGCGCCGCGATCACGACGGCGAGCACCGTGCTGACCCCGAGCACCAGGGCGGTGCTGCCCAGCATCGGCAGCAGGTTCGGTGCCGCCACCACCTCTTCGGCCGCGGCCGCGAACGTCGACCAGTCGAGCACGATGCCGCCGACGGTGCGGAGCAGCGGATAGCCGACGAGCACGACGACCAGGACTCCGAGCAGCCCCACCACCAGCGCGAACGGCGACCGGAGGCGGGTCATGTCGGATCCACGGGCAGCACCCGGACGGCGTCGGCGGGCACTCCGACCTCGACCTCCGCGCCGACGTCCGGACCAGTCGCGCCCAGCGTCCGGACCCGGACGGACACCTCCCCGGGCAGGGCCACCGTGTGCTCGGACACCGGTCCGACGAAGGCGGTGCTCACGAGCGTGCCGCGCCACCGGTTCCGGACGCCGGGCGGCGGGTCGAAGTACCAGGTCTCCGGCCTGCTGAAGGCCACCACCTCGGCACCCTCCGCCACCCCGGGCACGGCCTCGCCCTCGATCGACCCGACCGTCGAGGAGACCACACCGCCGCACAGCACGCCCGTGACCTCGTTGCCCGCCCCCATGAACCGCGCGACCCCCGAGTCGGCGGGCCGGAGGTAGACCTCCGCGGGGGGCCCCGACTGGGCGATCCGCCCGTCCCGCAGGACGAGCAGCCGGGTGGCCAGGGTGAGGGCCTCCTCCTGGTCGTGGGTCACGTACACCGCGGTGAACCCGATCTCGGTGTGCAGCCGTCGGATCTCCGTCCGCAGCTGCTCCCGGACGCGGGCGTCGACATTGGACAGAGGCTCGTCGAACAGCACGATCCCGTCCCCGGCCACCAGTGACCGGGCGAGGGCAACACGCTGCTGCTGGCCGCCGCTCAACGCACCCGGGTACTGGCCCGCGAGCCTGCCGACCCCGACCGCGTCGAGGACCGAGCGGACCCGGTCGGCCCGTTCGGTCCGGCCGATCCGCCTGGTGGTCAGCGGGTACTCGACGTTCTGCGCGACGGTCTTGTGGGGCCAGAGCGCGTAGGACTGGAACATCATCGACAGGCCGCGTCGCTCGGTCGGGACACGCACCTTCGCCGCCGGGTCGTCGACCAACCGGCCGTCGAGCTCGATGCGGCCCGCCTGCACACTCTCGAGCCCGGCGAGGGCGCGCAGCAGGGTCGTCTTCCCGCATCCGCTGGGGCCGAGCAGGACCAGGAACTCTCCGGCGTCGACGTCGAGGGTCAGGTCGTCCACGGCGCGGACCGTCGTCCCGTCACGGCGGGTGTAGGTCTTCGTCAGGCCGTGCACGGCGATGCGGGTGGAGGGAGCCCCGCCCGGCGGCTGGGCCCCGCCCGGGCGGGACTCGACGGCCGGTGCGCCCATCAGGTCAGGCCGAGCTCGGCGAGGAGCCCCGCCTTCACCGGGGGCAGGTCCCTGATCGCGGGGTCGACGTAGCCCGCCGGGAGGGCCGCGGTCTGTCCGATGGCACCGATCGGCGACGACCCGGTGGAACCGTTGAAGGCGACCTGCCCGGCATCGGTGAACAGGAAGTCGTACAGGAGCCTCGCGGCGTTCGGGCTGGCGCCGCCCGCCGAGACCATGGTGGTGAACTCGTTGCCCGTGGTCGGCTCCGGGACGACGAAGTCGATCGGCGCACCCTTGTCCTTGAGCGGGGCCACGACCGAGAGCACGTCCGGGAAGGCGAGCGCGGCCTCGCCCGCGGCGAGCTGCTGGGTCCCCGGGACCATGCTGTCCACGACGGTCGGCTGCTGGGCCGCCAGGCGCGTGAGGAAGTCCGGCGCCACCTTCTCGTCGAGCACCCGCGCGAGCGCCACGTAGGACGGGACGTTGCGCGGGTCGCCGAGCAGGATCTTCCCCTTGTACTCGGGCGCGAGCGCGTCCTCCCAGGTCCTCGGGGGGTTCTGGACCTCGGTGGTGTTGTAGCCGATGCCGAGGACGTTCACCCCGGTCACCGCGACCCCGTCGGCGAAGAAGCGGTCGGGCAGCCGCGCCAGGTCCGGCAGCGCGGTCTTGTCGAGCTTCTCGAACCAGCCCTGCGCGAGGCCCTGGTCCACGAAGTTCGGGTCGGCGAGGGTGACCAGCCCGGCGGTCACGGCACCCGCCTGGCGCTCCTGCGCGTACCGGGTGCCGAGCGGCCCGGTCGCGAGGCGCAGCGACTCGACCTCGACGTCCGGGTACTGCGCCTGAAACGCGGCGACCACCGCGTCGTTCAGACCCGGGTCCTGCGAGCTGTACCAGGTCAGGGCCGGCTCGTTCTTCGCCTGGT
>NZ_JACBXB010000219.1 GCF_013870575.1 Pseudonocardia pini | reverse complement strand
CGGCTACGGCGGCGCGGGGAGCGGGCCCGAGGTCTCGGGCTACGAGCTCGGCGGGGCCGCGATGGGCCCTTACGGCGCCTTCGCCGCACCGCACAAGTACGCGCTGCGGGCCCAGCGGATGCTCGACGAGCACGGGATCGGCCGGGGGGCCATGCGCGCGGTCGCGATGTCCGCCTACCAGCACGCCCAGGCCAACCCCGCCGCCGTCATGCAGGGGCGGACACTGTCCGCGGAGCAGTACGACGAGTCCCGCTGGATCGCCGAGCCCTACCACCTCTACGACTGCTGCCAGGAGTCCGACGCGGCGGCGGCGATCCTGCTGGTCTCCGCGGAGCGCGCCCGGTCGTTGCGCCAGGATCCGGTGTACGTGCTGGCGGCGGGCCAGTCCGGCGAGTACCGCTCGGGCGCGGGCGCGGAGAACACCCCGAGCCTGGCGACGGCGGGCTACTCCACGCTGGCCGAGCGCCTCTACGCCGACGCCGGCGTGTCGGTGAAGGACGTCGACGCGTTCCAGGTCTACGACAACTTCACCGCGGGCGTCGTGATGGGGCTGGTCGAGATGGGCGTCTGCAGCCATGCCGACGCAGACGACGTGCTGACGGTCGAGAACCTGGTGGCGCCCCACGGGCTCGCCCCGCTGAACACGAGCGGGGGCAACTTCGCCGAGGCCTACATCCTGGGTATGGGACACCATCTCGAGGCGGTCCGCCAGCTGCGCGGCACCTCGTTCAACCAGGTCCCCGGAGCCGCGGTCAGCGCGGCCATGGGAGGCCCGATGACCACGTTGACCAGCGGTGTCCTCTACGGCACGGAGGCCGTCCTGTGACCGTCCCCGAGCTCGACGCGACCGCCCTGCCGCAGGTGTTCGGCCGCCCGGTCCCGTTGCCGTCCGGGGTGGACGCGCCGTTCCACACGGGACTCACCGAGCACCGCCTGGTGCTCCAGCAGTGCACCTGCGGTGCCTGGCAGTGGCCGCCCGAGGTGATCTGCCACCGCTGCCGCGGGTTCGACCCCGGCTGGGCCGAGACCGAGCCCGAGGGGCTGCTTTACACGTGGACCCGGGTCTGGCACCCGGCCCGCGAGGAGCTGCGTGCCGTGGTGCCGTACGTGGTCGCGGTCGTGGAGCTGCCTGCGGCGGGGGGCGTCCGGTTGGTCGGCAACCTGCTGCTCGACGACGTCGCCACGGCCGAGATCCGCACCGGGACACCGGTCCGCGGTCTCTTCGCCGACCAGGACGGCTACACGCTCCTGCAGTGGCGGCCCGTCTAACGACCGAGGTAACGGCCACCCGGCGACCATCGGGGGCACGCGAGGAGAGGCGAGAAGCGGTGAGTGAGACACGCACCGGTCCGTTGGCCGGGATGAAGGTCGTGGAGCTGGCGCAGTGGGTGTTCGTGCCCAGCGCCGCCGCGATCCTGGCCGACCTGGGCGCCGACGTGGTGCGCATCGAGCACCCCGTGCACGGTGACCCGTACAGCGCGCTGACCACGGCTGGTTCGAAGAACGGGGCGAGCGCCCAGTCGGCGCGCTCGGCGCAGGCCAACCGCGGCAAGCGCAGCGTCGGCATCGACCTGCGCAGGCCGGGCGGCCGCGAGCTCGCCTACACCCTGATCCGTGAGGCGGACGCCTTCCTCACCAGCTTCCGCGCCGACGCACTCGACCGGCTCGGCATGACCGAGGCGCACCTGACGGCGCTGAACCCCCGGCTGGTCTACGCCCGGGGGGACGCCTTCGGTCCCGAGGGGGACGAGAGCGGGCTGCCCGGCTACGACATCACCGCGTTCTGGGCGCGCGGTGGAGTGGGTGCCCTGGTCACGGAGCCGGACGCGACCGAGCTCGCCCGCCAGCCCCCGTCGTTCGGGGATCGGATCTCCTCCGTCGGGCTGGCGGCCGGCGTCCTCGCCTCGCTGCTGGGCCGCGAGCGCGGGCACGCGCCGCAGCCGGTGAGCGCGTCGCTGATGGGCGCCGCGGCCTGGGTCACGGCGAGCGAGATCATCACCCACGACCCCGAGGCCGGACCGGGCGCACGCGTGACGATGCCGCCCCTGACCGGCTCGTACCGGTGCGCAGGCGGTGGCTGGATCATGCTCAACCTGATGCAGTCGGACCGCTACTGGGACGACTTCTGCAAGCACATCGGTGCCCCGGAGCTGCGCCTCGACGAGCGCTTCGCGGACGCGGCCGCCCGGGACGCCCACGCCGCCGAACTCCGCCCCGCCCTGGCGGCGGTGTTCGCCCGCCGCACCCGGGACGAGTGGTCTGCCGCCTTCGCCACCTTCGACGGCCCCTGGGCCCCGGTGCAGGACGTGACCGAGCTGGCGGACGACCCGCAGATCGTGGCCAACGGCTTCGTCCGCCCCGTCCCGGAGATCGAGGGCATGCGCCTGGTCCGCACCCCGTTCACCGTCGGCGAGGCCCCCGAGACCCTGCCCCGCGGCCCCGAGCTCGGCGAGCACACCGAGACCGTGCTGCTCGACGCGGGCGTGGAGTGGGACGAGATCGAGCGGCTGAAGGATGCCGGCGTCATCACCTGACGTCCGTCCGACCGACCCCGAAGGGACCCCGCCGACCGGCGGGGTCCCTTCGTCGTTCCAGCCCGTGAGCAGCGATAACGCGGCGGTAACGAGGACACGGTCGGATGGGTCCGCACCACGACGGAGCGGTGCTGAGCTGGAGGTGCTCTCGGTGAGTCAGAATCCCCTCCCCGTCGCGGAGCGAGCGGGAGCGGTCGCCGGATCCGTGAAGATCGCGATCGAGGGCGTGGAGAAGCGGTTCGACGCCCGGCGGCGGATCGTGCACGCGCTCGGCCCGCTCGACCTGGAGATCCGGTCCGGTGAGTTCGTCTGCCTGGTCGGCCCCTCGGGCTGTGGCAAGTCCACGCTGCTGCGCCTGCTGGCCGGTCTCGCCCGACCGAGTGCGGGCGACGTCCGGATCGGTGTTCGCGATCCTCGGCGCCCGCTGACCGCGATGGTCTTCCAGGACTACAGCATCTACCCGTGGAAGACCGTTCGACAGAACGTCGAGTTCCCGCTTCTGGTCAACGGGTTGTCCAAGGGCGAGCGGCGGGCGCGCGCCGACCAGTGGCTCGACCGAACCGGCCTGGCCCAGTTCGCCGACAGCCACCCCGCCCAGCTGTCCGGCGGCATGAAGCAGCGGGTGTCGATCGCGAGGGCCTTCGCGATGGAGCCCGAGATCCTGCTGATGGACGAGCCGTTCGCGGCGCTCGACGCGCAGATGCGCTTCATCCTGCAGGACGAACTGCTGCAGCTGTGGCAGGAACACCGGCGGACCGTTCTGTTCATCACCCACAACCTCGACGAGGCCCTGCTGCTCGGCGACCGGGTGGCGGTGATGAGCGCCCGGCCCGGTCGGATCATCGCCGACCTCGAGGTGCCGTTCGACCGTCCTCGTACCGGCGAGATCCGCGGGTCCGCCGAGTTCGCGGAGCTCGAGCAGCAGCTGTGGCAGCTCCTGCGGGCCGAGGTCGAGGCCACCCGAGGAGGGGTCGATGTCTGAGCTGATGGACCGCCCCGCCCGACGGGATCTCGCGGACGGCGGGTGGGCGAACGTCGTCGAGCGGACGCCGGGGCCTGCCGATCTGGACCCCGCGCGCCATGCCGCACGGCGGCGAAGGCGCGACACCGTGCTGCGGGTCGGCGCGCCACTGCTGCTCCTGCTGGTCTGGCAGCTGGTGTCGATGACCGGCGCGCTGTCGCCGAACCTGTGGCCCTCGCCCGCCAAGGTGTTCGGAGCGTTCCTGGAGATGCTCCGCATCGGCCTCCTGCAGGAGGCCACCCTCGCCAGCATGAACCGGCTGCTGGTCGGCTATGCGGTGGGAGCCGTCGCGGGCTACGTGGTGGGTCTGGCTCTGGGCGAGATCCGGCCGCTGCGGATCGCCCTCGTGCCCATCGTCAGTGCGCTGTACACGGTTCCGAAGCTCGCGATCCTGCCGCTGCTGCTGCTCATCTTCGGCCTCGGCGACGCTCCGAAGGTCATCCTCATCGCGATGGGGGTGTTCTTCATCCTGGCCATCTCGACCGTCGCCAACGTCATCGGCGTGGCCGAGACGGACCGGGAGCCCGCAGCGTCCTTCCACTCCTCCTGGCTGCAGACCCAGGTGCACGTGGTGATCCCGGCGATCGTGCCGGGGACCTTCACGGCGCTGCGCATCGCCTGCGGCAACGCCCTGCTGATCCTCGTCGGGATGGAGTTCATCCAGGGCGAGAGCGGGCTGGGCTACCTGATCTGGAACTCCTGGCAGCTCTACCGCGCCGACCGGATGTACGTCGGCATCGTCGTGGTCGCCGTGCTCGGCGCCCTGTTCCAGTCCCTGGTGGGCTGGATCGGGCAGCGCCTCGCACCGTGGGCGCAGCTCACCGACCGAACCCCAGTCTGAAAGGGCTCCACAATGGACGTGCCTGCCCGTAGGCTGCGTGCCGCTCTCGGTGCGCTGCTGCTGGCCGCCGTACTGGCGGCGTGTGGTGGAGGTGCCGGTGGAACCGGTACCGGTACCGGACCGGTCGAGGGAGGCAGCGGCCTCGCTCCACAACCGTTGCCGCAGAGGGAGAAGGTCGTCGTCGCGACTTCGGCCCGGCTCGAGACCTTCCTGGCGATGATGTTCGCCCAGAGGCACGGGGAGTTCGAGAAGGAGAACCTCGAGGTCGACATCCAGATCGTTCCGCCCAACGACAGCACGATCCTGCTCACCCAGGGCCAGCTCGACGTCGTCGCCACCGGGACCAGCGCGGTCAACTTCAACGCGATGGCCGCGGGTGCGCCGCTGCGCGGGGTCTTCCCCGGATCCGTGCCGCTCACCGAGTCCAAGGAGGGGCTGTGGGTGCGCAAGGAGGTGCTGGGGCCGGACGGGGTGTTCCAGCCCGCCGACCTGAAGGGGAGGAAGATCGCGACGCTCGGCGGCAACGTCGGGGTCAACCAGGCCTACATGTGGAAGGTGCTCAAGGAGCAGGACCCGGGGTTCCAGCTGTCCGACCTGAAGTTCGAGCGGATCGCGGCGGCCGACATGTCCACCGCGGTGACCGGCGGCGCGGTCGACGGCGGCGTGATGATCTCGCCCTCCTGGGAGCCGCTGGTGGACGACGGCTGCTGCGTCAACGTGGGCTACAGCCCGCCCTACGGCAGCTCGTTCTACGCCTTCGGGCCCACCCTGCTGGACCAGCGGCCCGCGGTCGGGCAGGCGTTCGTCCGGGCGCTCGCCCGTACTCAGCAGACCTACCTGCAGGGCAACTTCCACACCGACCCGCAGAGGGCCGCGGAGATCGCCGAGGTCCTGCAGTCGACCGTCGAGCGGGTCCAGCGCGAGCCCGCGCCGACCTTCTCCACCGACTGGCCGATGCCGACCGAGATGGCGGGCATCTCGCAGGACTACCTGTTCCAGGTCGGCGGCATCCTCTCCTACGAGAAGCCGCTGACGAACGACCAGATCTACGACATGCGGTTCGTCGACAACCTGAGGGCCGGATGACGGACGTGCGGGCCCTGCGGGGGGCAGCCGCGGTCGCCGGGATCGGGTGGACCCCGTTCCGGAAGGCCTCCGGGGTCTCCCCGCTCGCCCTCGCCGTCCGGGCGGTGCGTGCCGCGCTCGACGATGCGGGCCTCGACCCGGCCGAGGTCGACGGCCTCGGCACCCACCACCTCGGTGACACGGCCCAGGTGCACGAGGTGGCGAAGGCGCTCGGACTCGACGGAGTGGGGTGGTTCTCCGAGGAGTACGGCGGGGGCAACCGGTTCCCGGCCCTGCTGGGCGACGCGGCGCTCGCCGTCGCCTCGGGTGTCGCCCGGCATGTCGTGCTCTACCGGGCCCTGAACGGGCGGTCGGGGGTCCGGATGGGCGGTGCCACCCGGCCCATGCCGGGCCCGGACCTGCAGTGGCAGCAGCCGTACGGGGTGCTGACCCCTGCCCACAACTACGGGTTCGCCGCCCGCGCCCACATGCAGGCCTACGGCACCACCTCGGCCCAGCTCGGGGCGGTGGCGGTGGCGCAGCGGTGCGCCGCGGTGCTCAACGAGCGGGCGATGATGCGCACCCCGCTCACCCTCGACGACTACCTCGAAGCCCCCGAGATCGTCGACCCGTTCCGGCTCTACGACTACTGCCTGGAGACCGACGCCGGCTGCGCGGTGCTGGTCACCACGACCGAGCGGGCCCGGGACCTGCGTCGCCGCCCCGTGACGATCGAGGGTTGGGCCGCGCAGCTCGGCCGGGACGATCTGACCAAACCGGACCTGACCACCAGCACGGCGGCCACGATCGCGCCCCGGCTCTACGCCCTGGCGGGTCGGGGGCCGGACGACGTGGACGTGGCGGAGCTCTACGACGCCTTCACCTTCACCGTCCTGGTCCAGGTCGAGGACTACGGGTTCTGCGCGAAGGGCGAGGGCGGGCCGTTCGTCGAGTCGGGCGCGACGGCGTTGGGCGGGCGGATCCCGGTCAACACCCACGGCGGGTTCCTGTCGGAGGGCTACGTGCACGGGATCAACCATGTCTGCGAGGCCGTGTCACAGCTACGCGGCGACGCGGGAGCGCGGCAGGTGCCGGGGGCGGAGACGGCGCTCGTCAGTGCCCAGCCCGGCTACCTCACCGGCGGTACGTCGGCGGTCCTGCTGGGTGTGGGGTGATTCCGCACGCGGACGCCGACTCCCGGGCCTTCTGGGACCGGCTCGAGCGGCACGAGCTGTGCGCCCAGCGCTGCGATGACTGTGGGCTGCTGCGCTTCCCCGCGGCGCCGCTGTGCCCATGGTGTCGCGGGGAGCAGGCCGACTGGGAGGCGCTGTCCGGCCGCGGGGTGCTGCGCAGCTGGACCGTCACCCACCGGGTGGCCCACCCAGGGTTCGCCGACCGGGTTCCGTACGTGTCGGTACTGGTCGAGCTGGCCGACCAGCCGGGGCTGCTGCTCTACGGCCTGCTGGACCCGCGGACCGAGCCCGCCGGGCAGCTGCCGGTCCGCGTGGAGTTCGTCGACGAGGGCGATCGGACGACGGTGCGGTGGCGGAAGGACGTCCGGTAACGCGGCGCTTAACGCCGCGCTGCCTACTGTCGTGCCGGTCACACCACATCGACACGTGGGAGCCGGGCACATGGGAGTGCACGCTCTGGAACCTGCGCCGATCGGGTCCGCACGGATCGGTCGCCGGATCGCAGATGCCCTGTCGGACAACCGGATCGTCGAGGTCGTCGCGGGACCGGGCTGGGGCAAGTCGACCCAGCTGCGGGCCGTGGCGCGCGGGTTCGGCGTCGAGCGGGTCTCCCTCGACGCGCCGGTCCGCACCCTCGGCGAGCTGTCTCGCAGGCTCGCCTCGGCGTCGGAGGACCTGTGGGTGGTCGACGGAGCCGAACACCTGCTGGCGGTGCCGGGCGTGGCGGAGGGCTTCACCCGGGCGCTGCTCGACACCCCGGATCGATCCGTGCTCCTCGGCACCCGGCGCCACCTCGGCACACTGTCCGGCGCCGTCGCGGACGGGACGGTGGGCGTGCTCACCGA
>NZ_JACBXB010000218.1 GCF_013870575.1 Pseudonocardia pini | reverse complement strand
GGCTGGTGGTGATCGTGGCCGCCGGGCTGGCGGGAGGCCGCGGCCGCGGGGGTGGACGCCGCGTACTCCGTCTCGGAGCACGCGGGCGGCGTGGAGTCCTCCCTGGCCGATCCGGCGGGGACCCTCGCTGCGCTCGCCGAGCACGTCGCACGCCGATGGGGTGCGTGACCCGGCTCACCACCGCGGGCACTGCGCGCGAGGGCCTACACTGGTCTCGGGCACGATTCCCGGACAGCGGGAACAGTTCCGCCACGTGCGCTGTTGGAGGAGTTCATGACCGTCGAGAACACCGTCGAAGCCGGCCCTGCGACGACCGAGGAGACCCACGGCGTCGAGCTGACCGACACCGCCGCGTTCAAGGCGCGCTCCCTGCTCGAGCAGGAGGGCCGTGACGACATGCACCTGCGCATCGCCGTGCAGCCCGGTGGCTGTGCGGGCCTGCGCTACCAGCTCTTCTTCGACGACCGTTCGCTCGACGGAGACCTCTTCCGCGAGTACAACGGCCTCAAGGTGGGCGTCGACCGGATGAGCGCGCCGTACCTGCAGGGTGCGGTGATCGACTTCGTCGACACGATCGAGAAGCAGGGGTTCACCATCGACAACCCCAACGCGGGCGGATCCTGCGCCTGCGGCGACTCGTTCAACTGAGCCTTCTGCCACGAAGCCCCCGTCTCGTGACGGGGGCTTCGTCGTGTCTGACGTAAGGTTCCTCCACGTGCGCATCGCCGTCACCGGATCCATCGCCACGGACCACCTCATGCACTTCCCGGGGAGGTTCGCCGACCAGCTCGTGGCCGACCAGCTCGACCGCGTCTCGCTCTCCTTCCTGGTCGACGAGCTGACCATCAAGCGCGGCGGGGTGGCGGGCAACATCGCCTACGCCCTCGGTGTGCTCGGGCAGGCTCCCGTCCTGGTGGGGGCGGTGGGCGCGGACTTCGCCGACTACCGCTCCTGGCTGGACCGACACGGCGTCGACACCTCCGGCGTGCACGTGTTCTCCGACGTGCACACGGCCCGCTTCGTCTGCACCACGGACGACGACATGCGCCAGATCGCGTCGTTCTACGCCGGCGCCATGGCCCGGGCCCGGCTCATCGAGCTGCAGCCGGTCGCCGAGCGCGTCGGCGGGCTGGACCTGGTGCTGATCGGGGCCAACGACCCCGAGGCGATGCTCCGGCACACCGACGAGTGCCGCCAGCGGGGCATCCCGTTCGCCGCGGACCCCTCGCAGCAGCTCGCCCGGATGGAGGGGCCGGAGATCAAGCGGCTCGTCTCCGGCGCGAGATACCTGCTCACGAACGACTACGAGTGGGAGCTGCTGCTCAAGAAGACCGGCTGGACGGCCGAGCAGGTCGCCGCCGAGGTCGAGATCCGGATCACCACGCTCGGCGAGAAGGGCGTGCAGATCGTGGGCCGGGACGGTCTGGCCCTGGAGGTCGGCGTGGTGCCCGAGACGGCGCGGGTCGACCCGACCGGCGTCGGGGACGCCTTCCGTGCAGGCTTCCTCGCAGGCACCGCGCAGGGCCTGTCCCTGGAGCGCGCGGCCCAGCTGGGCTCGCTGGTGGCGGTGTACGTCCTGGAGACCGACGGCCCGCAGGAGTGGCGCTGGGAGCGCTCCGAGGCGCTGGCCCGCCTCCAGCAGGCCTACGGCCCCGAGGCGGCCACGGAGATCGCCGCCGCCCTCCCGTAGCGCGTCAGGGAGCCACAACTGTCGTTCTCGAGGCTCGAGACGACAGTTGTGGCTCCCTGACGTTCAGATCTGGACGGGGTAGGTCGGCTCGGGGACGTCGACCTGGATGCGGCGCTCCACGAAGATGCCGTACCAGATCAGGAAGACCAGCAGCGTCCAGATCCGGCGGCTGTGGTCGACGGGGCCCTCGCGGTGCGCGTCGAGCATCACCTGCACCGCGGGCAGGTCCACCAGGTGGCCCGCGCCGGAGTCCCGGATGATGTCCCGCGCCCAGGCGTACATCTCGTCGCGGAGCCAGTGCCGGATCGGCACCGGGAAGCCCAGCTTGCGCCGGTTCAGCACGTGCGCCGGGACGATCGACGCGAGCGCCCCGCGCAGCGCGTACTTGGTCGTCCCGTTCGACCCGCCGGTGATCTTCTGCGTGAGCGGCAGGGCCGAGGCGACCCGGAAGACCTCCGGGTCCAGGAACGGCACCCGCAGCTCCAGCGAGTTCGCCATGGTCATCTTGTCGGCCTTGACCAGGATGTCGCCGCGCAGCCACGTGTAGAGGTCCACGTGCTGCATCCGGGCGACGGGGTCCCACTTCTCCGACGTGTCGTAGTGCTGGGCGGTGACGTCGGTGTGCGAGACCCGCGGGTCGTACTGCCGCAGGATGGAGTGCAGCTGGTCGTCCCGGAAGATCCGGGCGTTGCCGTAGTAGCGCTCCTCGAGGTCCAGCGAGCCGCGGCGGAGCAGGTCCTTGCCGCGCATCCCCTCCGGCAGCCGCCGCGACGCCCGGCCCAGCAGCGGCCGCAACGCGCCCGGCACCTTCTCGAACGGCGCCAGCGACAGCGGCTCGCGGTAGATCGTGTAGCCGCCGAACAGCTCGTCCGCGCCCTCGCCGGACAGCACCACCTTGACGTGCTGGCGGGCCTCGCGGGCGATGAACCACAGCGGGACGAGGGCCGGGTCGGCCACCGGGTCGTCGAGGTACCAGACGATGAGCGGCAGCGCGTCCATCATCTCGTCCGGCTTCACGGTCCGGACCACGTGCTTGACGCCGATGGCCGCGGCGGACTCCGCCGCCACGTCGACCTCCGAGTAGCCCTCGCGCTCGAACCCGGTGGTGAACGTGATCAGGTCGGGGTTGTGCTCCTTGGCCAGCGCCGCGATCGCCGTGGAGTCGATGCCGCCGGAGAGGAACGCGCCGACGGTGACGTCCGCGCGCATGTGCTTGGCCACCGAGTCCCGGATCACCTCGGTGATCTCGCCGTGCACGATCGCCTCGGCCTGGGGGCTCGCGGGGGCGTGGCTGGGCATCGAGATGAAGCGCGGGTGGAAGTACCGGGTGGCGACGGGCTGCTCGCCGGGCCGCACCGTGACGTACGTCCCGGACTCCACGCGCCCGATCGCGCGGTGCAGCGTCTCCGGCTCCGGGACGTACTGCAGGATCAGGTAGTGCTGCAGGGCGGCCGGGTCCAGCTCGTCGGACCCCGCGATGCCCAGCTCGGGCGCCAGCTCCAGCAGGCTCTTCTTCTCACTGGCGAACGCGACGCCGGTGGGCCCGGTGGACAGGAACAGCGGCTTGATGCCGAACGGGTCGCGCGCGACGAACAGCGTGCGCTGCTCGCTGTCCCAGATCGCGAAGGCGAACATGCCGCGCAGCCGCGAGACGGCCTCGGGGCCCCAGTGGTGGTAGGCCGCGACCACGGCCTCGGTGTCGCCCTCGGTCGCGAACTCCGCGCCCAGCTCGGCGAGCTCGGCCCGCAGCTCGAGGTAGTTGTAGACCTCGCCGTTGAAGGCGATGGTGTACCGGCGGGGCCCGTCGCCCGCCTGCACGTGCGAGCCCGACGGGTCCCAGTGCAGGGGCTGGTGGGAGCCCGCCACGTCGATGATCGACAGGCGGTTGAAGCCGAGTACGACGTCGTCGTCGTGCCAGGTCCCGCTCTCGTCCGGCCCACGGTGACGTTGGCAGCGCAGCGCCCCGGCGATCGCCTCGGTCCGATCCGCAGCATCGGCCCCGGAGGTCAGCAGTCCCAACAGTCCGCACACAGCGAGCCAGTATGCCGAGCCCGACCCGGCGACCCCCGGACGGGTCACGGTCGGATCACGCGCACCCCGGGGGCGCGACGGGGCGGTTCGCTCGGCTAGGCTCTACGCGTGGTCGAAGGTCCGCCCTGTCCCGGACGTGCGGATGATCGACCGGGAGCTGCGTTTCCGCAGCTCGCGAACGTGTTTCAACGGCGTGGCGACACCACCACGCGGACGAGGGGAAGGCGGCGGGCAGTGGGCCGATCGGAGCGCACCGGAGGCGGAGCTCGCGTAGCCGACCATGCGCACGGCGTGCAGGGACGTTCCCGCCGCGCCGGGTGGGTCCGGGCGGCGAAGCTCGCCGGGCTCGGCGTGCTGGCCATGCCGCTGCTGGCAGGCTGCTCGGTCGAGGAGGCCATCCGCTTCGGCTGGCCCGTGGGCGTCACGCCCGAGGCCACCCAGATGCGCCACCTGTGGACCTGGTCGGCGATCGCCGCCCTCGTCGTGGGCGTCATCACGTGGGGCGCGATGTTCTGGGCGGTGGTCTTCCACCGCAAGAAGAAGGGCGACGACGAGTCCGTCCCGCGGCAGACGCAGTACAACCTGCCCGTCGAGATCGTCTTCACCGTGATCCCCACGATCATCGTCGCGGTCCTCTTCGGGTTCACCGTGGCCGTCCAGCAGTACGTCGACAAGGACGTGCCTGCGGACATGAAGGTGGACGTCACCGGATTCCAGTGGAACTGGGCCTTCGCCTACCCGGAGGAGGTCGCGGCGGACGGCGAGCCCGTGCAGACCATCGGCACCGCGCAGACGATCCCGCTGCTCGTGCTGCCCACGAACACGTCGATCGAGTTCACGATCGCGTCGAACGACGTGATCCACTCCTTCTACGTGCCGGAGTTCCTCTTCAAGCGGGACGTGTTCCCGATGCCGGAGAAGAACGACACGGACAACGTCTTCGTGATCGACCGCATCGAGCAGGAGGGCGCCTTCGTCGGGCGCTGCGCCGAGCTCTGCGGCACGTACCACGCCTCGATGAACTTCGAGGTCAGGGCGCTGAACCCGCAGCTCTACGAGCGCTACATCACGCTCCGCAAGGAGAACAACCCGCAGACGGGCGTCCCGTACACCGCTCAGGAGGCGCTGTCCTCGCTGAACTGTGGCCAGTGGTGCGCACCGGAGGCGATCACGACCTCGCCGTTCACCGGCCGCGGCCAGCAGTACGCGCCGCTGCCGCAGGCGGCCGGGAACTGAGGGAGAACCACCGATGAAGGTCGAGTCCCGGCTCTTCGAGATCCTGACGGCGTTCTTCTTCGTCGCCGCGATCGTCTACACGATCCTGACCCACGAGGCCGTCGGCATCGCCGCGCTGTTCCTCACCGGCGGCCTGTCGCTGATCGTCGGCACGTACTTCCGGTTCGTGTCGCGGCGGCTCGAGGAGCGCCCCGAGGACAACCCCGAGGCCGAGGTGTCCGACGGCGCGGGCGAGGTCGGTTTCTTCTCGCCCGGCTCCTACTGGCCCATCGCCGTGGCGTTCTCCGCCGCACTGGTGGGCGTCGCCCTGGCGTTCTTCTTCGTGTGGCTGATGGTCATCGCGGGCATCATGCTGCTGTTCGCGATCGGTGGTCTCGTCTTCGAGTACCACATCCGCCCCGCCTCGCACTGAGCACACCCGACACCGGCATCATGGAGCCATGATGCCGGTTTCGGTGTGTCCGGACGTCGACTGTGGCTCCATGATGCGGGTCAGGGTGCGGGTCAGAGCCTGCGGTGCATGACGTGCAGGCCCACCAGGCCGTCCGTCGGGTGGCGGAAGGCCTCGGGCACCGTGCCCACGACGTCGAAGCCGAGTGAGCGCCACAGCGCCACGGCGCGGACGTTGGACGCGACGACCGCGGAGAACTGCATCGCCCGGTAGCCGCGGCGGCGCGCCTCGTCGAGCGTCGCCTCCGCCAGCGCGCGCCCGATCCCCCCGCCCGCGCGGTCCGGATCGACCATGAACCCGGCGTTGGCCACGTGGTCGCCCAGCCCGGGCTGCACGGGCTTGAGCAGCGCCGTCCCGACGACCGTGCCGTCGCGTTCGGCGACGAGCGTCACCGCCGGTGGTGGCGCCATCCAGATCCCGCGTGCGGTCTCCTCGGGGGTGTCGGGCGCCCAGGTGTAGGTGTCGCCCGCGGCCACGATCCGGTGCCAGACCGGCCAGATCGCCGGCCAGTCCGACGCCCGCGCCTCGCGGACGTCCAGGTCAGCCACCGGTGACCACGGCCAGCACGAACCCGTCGTACCCCTTCGCCCCCACGGTCTGCAGCGCGGTCGCGTCCACCCGGCCGTCCCCGTGCAGGGCCGCGAACATGCGGCGGGTGCCCTCGACCCGCTCGTCCCCACCGGTCGCCACCTGGCCGCTCCGCACCACGTTGTCCACGACGATCACCGTCCCCGGTCTGCCCAGCCGGATCGCGTGCTCGACGTAGGCGGCGTTGTTCTGCTTGTCGGTGTCGATGAACACCAGGTCGAACGGGCCGGTCAGCGTCGGCAGGGTATCGAGCGCGGGCCCGACCCGCACCTCCACCCGGTCCGCCACGCCCGCCCCGCGGAGGTTGGCCCGGGCGACCTCGGCGTGTCTCGGGTCGAACTCGCAGGTCACGACCGTGCCGTCGGTGCCGACCGCGCGGGCCAGCTCGATCGTCGAGTAGCCGCCCAGGGTGCCGATCTCCAGGATGCGGCGGGCCCCCGCGATCCGCGCGAGCAGCTGGAGGAACCGGCCCTGGGTGGGGGAGACGTCGATCGGCGGGAGGCCGGCGTCACGGTTGCGGGACAGCACGGCCGTCAACGCCTCGTCCGCGGGCAGGAGGGACTCCTGCAGGTACTCGTCGACGGCCTGCCACGTGCTCTCGGTCATACCCCCACCCTGGCCCTTCGGACACGGGGACCACCACGTGATTCGCGGCGGTCCAGCCGACGGAGCGTGTACAGAGCGCCTACTGTGCGATGCATGTCCGACGCGAACGACCCTGCGCCGTCCTCGACCGGGGAGCGGGTGGTCTTCGACGGGGCCGCGGGCAAGCTCGTCGGGGACCGGTGGCCCGCACAGGGGGAGCGCCGCGGCGTGGCCCTCCTGCTGCACGGTGGCGGCCAGACCCGACACTCCTGGTTCCGCACCGCCCAGGCGCTCGCCGGGCAGGGCTGGGAGTCCATCGCGCTCGACGCCCGGGGGCACGGCGACAGCGACTGGGCCCCGGACGGGGACTACGGCACGGACGCCCTCGACGCCGACCTCGTGGCCGTGATCGAGCAGCTCGGCGAGCCCGCCCTGCTGGTCGGCGCGTCGATGGGCGGCATGACCGAGCTCGTCGCCGAGGGCGAGCACGGCGGGTTGGCGCGCGCCCTGGTGCTGGTGGACATCGTCCCGAAGGTGGAGCCCGACGGGGTGAAGCGGATCATGGACTTCATGGGCGCGAACCCGGACGGGTTCGGCTCGCTCGGCGAGGTCGCCGAGGCCGTCAGCGCCTACAACCCGCACCGCAAGCGCAAGGCCTCGCCGGAGGGCCTGCGGAAGAACGTGCGGCTCCGCGAGGACGGCCGCTGGTACTGGCACTGGGACCCGGCCTTCATGGCCGTGGGCGACGAACCGCGCCGCTCGACGAGCCACGAGCGCGCCGTCGCCGCCGCCCGCCGGATCACGGTCCCGACCCTGCTCGTGCGCGGTGCGCAGTCGGACATCGTGAGCGAGGACGGGGTCCGCGAGCTCCTGGAGCTCATCCCCGGCTCCGTCCACGTGGACGTCTCCGCGACCGGTCACATGGTCGCGGGCGACGACAACGACGTCTTCACCCGCACCG
>NZ_JACBXB010000217.1 GCF_013870575.1 Pseudonocardia pini | reverse complement strand
GTCGGCGACGTCGAGCGCCCGGGCCCGGGCCTCCTGCCTCGACAGGCCGAGGCCGTGCCGCAGCCCGAGGGTGATGTTGTCCAGGGCCGACAGGTGCGGGTAGAGCGCGAAGTGCTGGAAGACGATCGCGACGTCCCTGCGGTGCGGCGGCAGGCCCAGCTGCGGCACGCCCCCGACCTCGATCTCGCCGGAGTCCGGCGGCTCGAGGCCCGCGAGGATCCGCAGCAGGGTGGACTTCCCGGAGCCCGACGGGCCGAGGATCACCAGGTTCTCGCCGGAGGCCAGCTCCAGGTCGAGGTCGTGCACCGCGACGGTGTCCGCGAACCGCTTCGACACCCCGCGCACGCTGATCCCCGACATCACCTCACCGCCGAGGAGATGCGCCGCACGGTCTCGGGCACCACGGTCGCGACGGGCTCACCGGAGGTGAGCCGCTGGACCATGTCCTGCAGGAACTGGTTCACGCGCGGGGTCGAGTCGCCGTGCCAGCCGCCCCACGGGGTCGGGGTGCCGGTGTAGGTCCAGCCGTAGCCGACCTGGGTCGCGGCGGCGGGATCGGCCGCGAGGGTCGCCGCGGCCTGCGTGTCGACCGGGATGTAGCTGAAGGCCTTCGAGCTCTGCGTGATCACCTCGGGGTCCAGCATGTCGGCGATCAGCTCGTTCGCGAACGCGGCGCGGCAGGGGTCCTCCGACAGCACCATCCAGCCGTTGCCGCCCGCGGGCAGCGAGGGCGTACCGCCGTCCGGGACCGGCATGTCGGTGACCGTCCACTCGAAGGACCCGTTGACCGCCTTGCTGATCGAGGTGGCCGACGCGGGGCTGGTCACCATGTAGGCGAGCCTGCCCGCGGTGAAGGCGGTGACCGCGTCCGTGGCGCTGATCGGGTCCTGCAGGCCCTCGGTGCCGAGGGTCTCGTAGACCGACAGGGCCCGCTCGCCCTCGGGAGTGCCGAAGCCGGGGGAGCCGTCGGGGTTCACGAAGGCCGCCCCGCCGCTCTGGATCATCGCCTGGGCGACCCAGTCCGCGATCCCGTCGCGCGGGAGCTGGACCGGGGCGGAACCGGTGGCCGCCTTGACCTGCCGGGCCGCTGCGAGCAGCTCGGACGTGGTGGCCGGGGCCGCGGTCACGCCCGCGCCCCGGGTGAGCGTGGAGTTGGTGTAGAGCACGGGCACCGACACCTGGAACGGCGCCACGAAGTTCTGTCCGTCGACCGCGCCGATCTGGAGGAAGCGCTGGTCGTAGGTCTGCTTGAGCGAGGCGGTGTCGAGCGGCTGGGGCTGGTAGCGGTCCACCCAGAACCGGACCTGGCCGAGGCCCACCATGGCCACGTCCGGCCGGGAGCCCGCCGCGATGTCCGCGACGATCTGCTGGGTGAGCTGGTCGTAGGAGCTGGTGCCGGACTGCTTGAGCTGCACCGTCAGGCCCGGGTGGGCCTGCTCGAGCTGGGTCTTGGCGAGCTGCACGGCCGTGTCGCCCTGTGGGGCGTAGGCGACCGAGAGCGTGACGCCCGTGGGGTCGCAGCTCGTCACGGACGCGGCCGCGGCGGTGCCTGCGGCGGGGGCTCCGCCACCGCAGGCGGTCAGGACGAGGGCGGCGGTGGCCGCGAGGGCGGCGAGGCCGCCGATTCCGATGCGGGACATGGTGTTCTCCTGGTTCAGCCGGGGAGCTCGCCGCCGGCGACACCGGCGACGAACCGGCGCTGGGCGAGCAGGAAGAGGGCGACGACGGGGGCGGTGATGATCACGGCTCCGGCGGCGAGCGCGCCGAAGTCCTGGCCGGTGTCGGCCTGCTGGAAGACGGCGAGCGCGAGCGGCGGGGTGTGCAGTGCCGGGTCGCGGGCGACGAGCAGCGGCCAGAGGTAGTCGTTCCAGTGGACGAAGATCGAGAAGACCGCGAAGGTGGCGATCGCGGGCATGGCGGCGGGCACCACCACGCGGCGCAGCGTGGCGAGGGTCCGCAGCCCGTCGGCGCGGGCGGCGTCGAGCAGCGCGTCGGGGATGGTCACCATGTGCTGGCGGAGCAGGAAGATGCCGAACGCGCTGGTGGCGAACGGGGCGACGAGGGCCGCCAGGGTGTCCGCCAGGCCGAGCCCGCTCACGCCGAGGAACAGCGGCAGCGCGGTCGCCTGGGTGGGGACCAGCAGACAGGCGAGGACCACCAGCAGCAGCGGGCCGCGGCCGCGGAACGGCAGCTTGGCGAAGGCGTAGGCCGCGGGGATGCAGGTCAGCATCTGCAGCACGAGGATCGCCACGGTGACCACGGCACCGTTGAGCATCGCCGTGCCGAGGTCCGCCTCCTCCCACGCCCGCACGTAGTTGGACAGGTCGATGGTCGCGGGCAGCGGCGACAGCCCGTCGACGGTGATCGAGTCCCGGGCCGCGATCGAGGTCCGGACCATCCAGACGAACGGGAACAGGGCGATCGAGGCGGCGACGACGGCGAGGCCGATCCGCGTGATCCGCCAGAGCAGGGCGTCGGTCATCGGGTCAGCGCTCCCCGCCGCAGGATCCCGATCCCGACCAGGACCACCAGCAGCAGCGCGGACAGCGCCGCGCCCTGGCCGAGGTCGTAGTACTCGAAACCGAGCTTCCAGGTCATGGTCAGGACGGTCTCGGTGGCGCCCTGCGGGCCGCCGCCGGTGAGCACGTCGATCGTGTCGAACACCTGCACCGACTGCAGGATCGTGAGCACCGTGACGAACACGGTGACCGGCCGGAGCAGCGGCAGCGTGACCCGCCGCAGCTTGGTCCAGCCCGTGACGCCGTCCGCGGCGCACGCCTCGTGCACCGCGGTGGGGATCGCGGTCAGACCGGCCAGGAACATCACCATGGCCAGCGCCGCGGCCCGCCAGACCCCGATCGCGGCCACCGTCGGCAGTGCGAGGGCGGTGTCGCCGAGGAAGTTCACCGGCGCGATCCCGACCACGGCGAGCAGCTGGTTGACGAACCCGCCGCGCAGGTCGAACACGTACCGGAAGACCACCGCCATCGCCACGAGGTTCGCGGTGAAGGGCAGGAACAACAGGGTCTGCAGCAGCGACCGGCCGCGGGTGAAGGTCTGGGCCAGCAGCGCCAGCCCCACACCGGCGACGAGGCTGGGCACGATCGTCAGGACGCTGTAGACGAGCGTGTTGACCAGCGAGTGCTGCACCGCGGGATCGACCAGCACGGTGGCCAGGTTGTCCAGCCCGGCCCACTCCCACGAGTTGTCCGTGAGGTCGATCGTGAACAGCGCGCCCGCGAACGCGAGGACCCCCGGGAGCACCACGAACAGCGCGATCAGGGTCATCGCGGGGGCGAGCAGGGCGACCGCGGTCCAGTTCCGCCGCGGCCGGGCGGGCGCCGTGGCCGGGCGCTCCAGTACCGCGGTCATCGCAGGCCCGCCGCGTCCAGCGCGAGGACCCCGCCGTCCACCCCGACCAGCAGCACGGTCTCCCCGGCGACGACGGCGGGCGCCGCGACCGGGGTGCCCAGCGGCACCGAGCGCCGCAGCGCGCCGGTGGCGCCGTCGAGCACGTGCAGGGCCCCGTCGAGGCCCGGGACCAGCAGCGCGTCGTCGAGCGGGGTGGGGCCCGCGAACAGCGGGTGCGGCGTGCGGCGGTAGCTGGACATCGCGAAGGGCGAGTCGCCCTCGATCCGCGTCTCCCACACGAGCCCGCCGTCTCGGTCCAGCAGGACGACCCCGTGTCCGGCGTCGACGGCGGCGATGCCGAGGTCGGTGACCGCGGGGGTCGCCGGGTTCCACGGCAGGCTCGCGGGCCGCCGCCAGACCGTCGCGCCGGTGGCGGCGTCGATCCGGGCCAGGAAGCCCAGGCCGGACACGAACAGGTCGCCGGTCTTGGGATCGCGGCGGGGCGTGCCGATCGTGGTGTCCCCGGCGGTGATGTCCGAGCCGAGACCGGGGAGGTCGCCCGCGGCGGTCTCGCCGGGCCAACGGGTGGCGCCGGTCGCGGGGTCGAGGCCGACGAGGGACTGCGGCGCGGGCCACGAGCCCACGACCAGCACGTCCCCGGCGAGCACGGGCGCCGCGTGCGCCACGATGGTCTGGTACGGGCTGAGGTCGGTGCGCTCCCAGCGCAGCGCGCCGGTCTCGGCGTCGAGGGCCCGCAGGTGCGAGAGGTCCCCGACGACCACCGCGTCGCCCGCGAGCACCGGGTCGGCGAAGGCGAAGAGCCGCAACGGGTCGGGGCTCGGCGCGCGCCAGCGCTCGGTGCCCGCGGCGAGGTCCAGCCCGACGGTGTCGCCGGAGACCTCGACGGCGATCACCGTGTCGTCGTGGACGACCGGAGTGCCCTTGACCGACGAGCGCAGCGCGGTCCGCCAGCGCGGCGTGCCGGTCGCGAGGTCCAGGGCCTCCACGGCACCGGCCGCCCGGTCCTCGTCCTTCACCGCGCAGAGCACGGTGTCGCCGTGCACCCGCGGCGCCGCGCGGTGCACCGCTCCCGCGAGCTGGTGGCGCCACCGGGCGACCGCGGGTCGCGGCACCGGCAGCGGGGGGACGGTGAACGTCGCCGTGGTCCCGGCGAGGGTCCGGGTGCGCAGCCGGATCGCGCTGCCGTCCCAGGTGACCTCGCGGAAGCTGGGCGGCGAGAAGTCCAGTGCCCCGAACAGCGAGGTGGGGGTGTTGACGTGCAGCGTCCCGTTCACCTCGACCACCCGCGAGGTGTGCCGGTGGCCGGAGAAGGTGGCGAGCGGCTGTGCGGGCAGACCGTCCAGGATGGAGTGCCAGGGCTGGTCGTGGGAGAGCAGGATCCAGGGCGTGCCCGCCGGAACCGACTCCAGGTCGGCGCGGATCCAGGCGTCCTGGGCCTCGTGGTCGATGCCGAGCTCGTGGGTGTGCCAGTCCAGCGCCACGACGTGCAGGCCGGGCAGGTCGTAGGAGTACCACCGCGGCCCGATGTTCCGCTCGTAGCCCGCCGGGTCGGCGGTGTGCAGGGCGTACCCGTTGCGGCTCAACGCCCCCTCGACCACACCGTTCATGTGGTCGTGGTTGCCGGGCAGCAGGTGCAGCGGGACCGGGCTGGCGTCGCGGGCCGCGCGCAGGGCCGCGAACTCCTCGTCGATCCCGAGGTCGGTGAGGTCGCCGGTCGCCACGACCGCGGCCACGTCCGGGACCAGCTCCGGGAGCCGGGTGAGGAACCGGGTCAGGACGTCGCCGGTGCCGATCTCGACGGGCTGTGGGTAGAGGCTCGCGTAGCGCGGACCGGCACCGAGATGGGTGTCGGAGACGTGCACGAACCGGTGGGGGAACACGTCGGGCACGGGATCGAGGACGAAGTCGTGGGACCCCGCGGGCCGCACGAACCACGGTTCGCAGGCGAACCCGGCGGGGCGGACCACGAACACGAAGGGGCCCAGGGGATCGAGGGACCAGGAGCCGTCGGCCGCGGTGGTGGTGACCGAGCGGCCGTCGGAGACGAGGACGCCGGGGCGGGGCTCCCCGGAGCGTGTGCGGACGAGTCCGCGCATGGCGGTGCCTTCCGGTGTGGAGGGTGGGGTGGCTCAGATGCGGTGCTCGACGAGCACGTCGCCGGTGGCCTGCAGCGCGGCGGCAGTGCCGGGGCTGCGCAGCGCGATGGCGACGTAGAGCGCGTCGAGCACGGCGAGATGGACCAACCTGCTGGTCATGGCCTCGATGCGGTACGAGGTCTCGCGGCTGCCCGCGACGAGCAGGTGGTCGACCAGCCCGGTCAGGGGCGAGTCGAGGAAGCTGGTGAGGGCGGCCGTCACCGCGCCCGCCTCCGCGGCGGTGCGGGTCACGGCGAGGGTCTCGGTGGTGGAGCCGGTGTGGCTGATGGCCACCAGGACGTCGGCGGGGCCGAGCATCCGGGCGGTGACGTGCTGCACGTGGACGTCCGCCGGGAAGGTCGCGGGCAGTCCGATGGTGGTGAGGCGGTAGGCGATGTCGGCGGCCAGCGGGGCCGAGGTGCCCACGGCGGCGAACACGATCCGGCGCGCCCCGAGCAGCACGCCGACGAGCCGGTCGAGCACCGCGGCGTCGACGGTGCCCGCCCCTTCGGTGAGCGCCCGGGCCGAGCCCGCCAGGACCTTGCCGAGGACCTCGCCGGCGCCGTCGCCGTCGGCGACCTCGGTGAGCAGCGGCTCGCCCGTGGGGTGGGTCTCGCGGGCCAACCGGAGCTTGAGGTCCTGGAACCCGCGCAGGCCCATGCGCTGGCAGAACCGGACGACCGTGCCGACCGAGGTGCCGGAGTACCCGGCCATCTCGGTCACCGACAGCTCGAACACGTGGGCGGGATCGCCGACCACGGCCCGGGCGACCCGCTGCTCGGCGGGGGAGAACCGGGCGGAACGCACCCGGATGTCCTCCAGCAGGGGCGTGGTCGCGAGGTCGGTCGTCACGCTGCGGAACGCTAGGCGGCGCCGGTGAACTCGGACGTGGGGCGGGGTGAACGACGGAAGAACGTTCCAGCACCCCACGTTCAACTGGAAACTTGTTCCAGTGCAGGCCCGGCGGGCGTCGGTGGGCGCCGGTAGCCTCCTGCCGTGCCCGCAGGTCCCGATGCCCCGTCGCCCGCGGCGTCGGACCTCGTGGCGGACCTCGAACGGGCGTTGCAGCCGATCGCCGATCCCGAGGAGATCATGCGGGTCGCCGCGCGGATGCTCGGCGAACACCTGCGGGTGGACCGCTGCGCCTACGCGGAGGCCGAGGCGGACGAGGACCACTTCACGATGACCGGCGGCTATGCGCGCGGGCTGCCGCCGCTGCACGGCCGGATGGCCATGTCGGACTTCAGCGCGGACACCCTGCGCTGCATGCGGGCCAACGAGCCGTACGTGCTCGACGACGCCGAGACCGATCCGCGCGTGCTGCCCGACCAGCGGGAGATCTACCACCTCACCGGGATCGCGGCGGTGATCTGCACACCCCTGCACAAGGACGGCCGGTTCGTGGCCGCGATGGCCGTGCACCACGCCACCCCACGGCACTGGACGGCCGAGGACGTGGCGCTGCTCGACGCCGTCGTGGTGCGGTGCTGGGAGTCCCTGCACCGGGTGCACGCCGACGCCGCGGTACGGGAGAGCGAGGCGCGCTACCGCTCCATCGTGGAACGGGCCAGCGACGCCATCTGGATCGCCGACGCCGAGGGCCACTACGTCGACGCCAACCCCGCCGCCTGCGCCCTGCTCGGGTACTCCCGCGCGGAGTACCAGGGCCTCTCGCTCGTCGACCTGGTCCGCCCCGAGGACCTCGAGGCACTCGCCGACCTGCGGCGACGGCTCGAGGCGGGCGATCCCGTGACGGAGGTGTGGGAGCTGCGCACCCGGGACGGGCGGACCGTGCCGGTGGAGCTGAGCATGCGCCAGGAGCCGGACGGGCGGCTGCAGTCGATCGGCCGGGACGTCACCGAGCGGCGGCGCCTCGAGTCCGAGCGCGAGCGGTTGCTCGCGGCGGAGCGGGAGGTCGCGGAGACCCTGCAGCGCAGCCTGCTCCCGCGCGCGCTGCCCGAGCTGGGGCGGCTCGCTGCGGCCGCGCGGTACATGCCGTCGGCGGAGCACGCGCACTTCGGCGGGGACTGGTACGACCTGCTGCCGCTGACGGCGGACCGGGTCGCGCTG
>NZ_JACBXB010000216.1 GCF_013870575.1 Pseudonocardia pini | reverse complement strand
GGCCCGCGCCGGGCCGTGCTCTCCACGACGTGCTGCAGGAACCCGAAGAACGCCGGTCCCGGGGCGCCGCGCACGCGGGCGCCTCCCGCGACCACGCCGTCGAGCATCCGGGCCAGGACGCACTCCAGGAGCAGGTCCCGACTCGGGAAGTGCCGGTGCACGGTGGCGACCCCGACACCGGCCCGGCGGGCCACCGCGCTCAGCGCGACGCCGGTCCCCTCGGCCGCCACCGCCTCGACGGCCGCCGCCAGGACCCGCTCGCGGTTTCGGCGGGCGTCGCTGCGCACGTCGGTCACGGAAGTCCTTCCTCGCTGGTCTCGAAACGGTTCGACTGTTCCAGATCGCAGCCGAGCACACCAGGAGGAGCACATGGCCGGACCCGTTCTCGTCACCGGGGCCACGGGCACGCAGGGCGGGGCCGTCGCGCCGGGCGTGCGGACGGCGTTGGTCCCGCCCCACCGCGAGACCCAGGGCGGTTTCGCCGCTCTCGACGTGCGGACCAACCTGACGGTGTCGGCACTGCGCCGCTGGCGACGGTTCGGTCTCGTGGACCGAGCCGCGGAACGGCGGGACTGTGCCCGGCTCGTGGACGAGCTGGAGGTGCATCCCGCGGACGTCGACGTCGAGTTCGGCCTGCTGTCCGGGGGGAACAAGCAGAAGGTCGTCTTCGGGCGGGCGTTGCTGCGCGAGGCGGACGTGTACGTGCTGTGCGAACCGACCCGCGGCGTCGACGTCGCCGCCCGCGAGGAGATCTACGACCTGGTCCGGCGGTTGCCGGACGAGCGGACGGGAGTCCTGGTGATCACCTCCGACGCGGAGGACCTGCTGGCGCTGTGCGACCGGCTGGCGACGGTGACGGACGGGACGGTGAGCGGGTTCCGGCCGGTCGCCGGCCTCAGCGACGAGCAGCTGGAGGCGGTGCTGTGAGCGTGACGACCCGGCCGACCCCCGAGGAGGGGACCGACCTGCGACCACCCGCGCCGAGCCGCCGGCACGCGGTGCTGCACGGCCGGGCCTTCGGCTCGTCGCTGACCGTGCTCGCCTTCCTCGTGGTGTTCGCGATCTACTCGGTGTGGCTCGGAGACCGCTTCCTCGACCTCGGGGCGCGGCTGCTGAACATCCACCAGAACGTCCCGGTGCTGCTGATCGGGCTCGCCGCCATGGTCACCCTGGTGGCCGGGAAGTTCGACCTCTCGGTGTCGTCGACGGCGTCGCTCACCGCGTTCCTCGCGGTGGGCCTGCGGACGGAGCAGGGGATGCCGTTCTGGCTGGTCCTGCTGCTGTGCGCGGTGGTCGGGCTGGTGGTGGGGCTGGTCAACGGGATCCTCGTCGAGTACCTGTCGATCAACGCGTTCATCGCCACGCTCGGCACGGGCGGCGTGGTCCTCGGCTTGTCCAGTGTGTACTCCGGCGGCGGCGCGCTGATCCCCGCCCGCGGCGAGTTCGACCTGCCGGAGTGGTTCGGCGCGATGGGGTCGTTCACGAGCAGGCCCCCGACGGTGCTCGTCGTCCTCGTCGGGCTGCTCGCGGGCGCGGCGGTGGTGCACACCCTGGCCGGCATGCGGCCGCGGCGGGTCCCGCCCCGGGTGTGGACCGCGGTCCGGGGTGTCGGCGGACTCGCCGTCACGGCCCTGCTGGTCGTCGCGCTGCTCGCGGCGGCGTCGGGCGACGGCGTGTCGGGGGGCCTGTCGTGGCTCGTCGTCCTGCTGGTGGGGGTGGCCTCGGTCCTGTGGCTGCTGCTCGAGCTCACCACGTTCGGCCGGGGGCTCAAGGCCACCGGGGCGAACCCGGAGGCCGCGCGGTTGGCGGGGATCGGGACCCGGAGGCACGTCGTCGGGGCCTTCATGATCGGTGGCCTGCTGTCCGCGCTGGCCGGGGTGGCCCTGGCCGCGACCCAGGGCACGGTGGCCCCGGACATCGCCGGTGCGTTCCTCCTCCCGGCCTTCGCGGCGGCCTTCCTCTCGACGGTGGTGTTCTCCTCCGGCCCGTTCACGGTGTGGGGCACGGTCGCGGGCGGGATCTTCGTGGTGTGGGTGGGGCAGGGGCTCATCACCGGTGGCCTGCCCGCGACCTGGACCGACGTGGTCAACGGCGCGGTGCTGCTGGTCGCGGTGGCACTGTCCACCGTGGTCCGGATGGCGCGGCGCTAGGACCACCGGGTGGGGGCCCGCACGGCCCCCACCCGTCGTCAGGCGAGGAGGTCGCGGGCGAAGGACCGGACGGCGCTCACGAACACGCCCGGCGCCTCCCAGGGGACGAAGTGGCCGCTGTCCTGGACCAGGAACGGGCCCACGTGGTTCGGGTAGGCGATCGCGTGCCTGCGAGGCAGCGACGGGCCGACGATCTCGTCCTCGACGCCGTAGAGCACCAGTGTCTCGGTGTCGCGGGCCGGCGTGCCGAGCACGGTCGGCACCGGGCACAGCTCCGGTCGGAAGAGCCCCTCGTAGTAGCCGAGGGTCGCCCGCAGCCGGGCCGCGTCCCCGAACGGTTCGAGCTGGAAGTCCAGCTCCTCCTCGGTGAAGGCGCCCGGCGCGGCCAGCCGCAGCGGCGGACCACCGGCCCGGTAGGCCCGTGCGGTGAGGTACCCGCGCACGTGCGCGCGGCGCTCGGCGTCGGAGCCCAGCGCGGCGCAGGTCGCGTCGGCCGCGAGTCCGTTGTCCTGCAGGTGGTCGCTGATCAGCTCGATCTCCCCGAGCTGGCCCGGCGCGATCCCCGCCCGGGCGTACTCGTCGTCCAGTGGCGCGGCGACGCCGTTCCACAGGACCATCCGACGGACGAGTCCCGGACACCGGGCGGCCAGGTCCTGGACGACCCCGGCTCCGAAGTCGCCACCCGCGGCGACGCACGAGTCGATCCCGAGCGAGGTCAGCAGGCCGTGCAGGTCCGTCGCGCTGAGCCCGAGGTCGGCGAAGCCCGCGGGGTCGCCCGGGACGTCGGAGTCGCCGAAGCCTCGGGCGTCCGGGGCGACGACGTCGAAGCCCGCCTCGGCGAGCGGTTCGACGACCTTCCAGAACAGCCTCTTGGACCCGGGCCATCCGTGGGCGAGGACGAGCGGTACCCCGCCCTCCCCGCGCCGCACGTAGGCGATCCGGACCCCGTCCGGGGCGGTCCAGTACCGCACGGGGAACCTGTCGGCCGCGGTCTCGAGCGGCGACACGGTGGGTGACTCCGTCATGGCATCTCCTTCGATGATCCGACACGGAACGACGCGACCCCCGTCTCCGGCGGGAGCGGGGGTCGGTCGCGGGTCTGTCAGGCTGCGCTCCACCCGCCGTCGACGGGGAGCGGGACGCCGGTGAGCGTGACCGCGTGCGCGCGGCCCTGGCCGCGAGCGGCACCGGAGATGACGGCGACCTTGCCGTCGAGACGTCCCATCAGTGTCTGCTCCTCTCGTCGGCGCGGGTCAGGCGTTCCCGCGCGCGGCCTCGTACTCCTTGACGGCCTTCTGCTGGGCGGCGGCCAGCCGGTCGGCGTTCTGGCCGAAGTCGATCGAGTGCTGGACCGCGCGCAGGCGTTGGGTCCGCTGCCCGTTGAAGTGCGGCATGACGTGGCGGGCGAACATCTCGTAGGACCTGCGCATCCGCTCCGGCTCCGCGGCCTCCAGGTGGCCGATGATGAAGGAGCCGACACCCCCGGAGCGCGTGAGGATGTCCTCGATGCGCGCGATGGCCATCTCCGGCGTGCCGATGAGCATCGGCCCGTCGTTGAGCATGTCGACCATGTGGTCGTGGTCGCGCGGCTTCTCGGGGAACAGCGGCGTGGTGCGCGCGAGGCTCTCGATGACGTTGTCCAGGTTCCAGCGGACGTCCGCGCGGGCCTGCTCCTCGGTGTCGGCGAGGTAGACGTGCTGCAGCACGCTCCACCGGTCCCGGCTGACCTCCTTGCCGTGCTCGGCGGCGGTCTCCTCCATGATCCGCCAGGTGCCGGCCAGCGCGTCCTCGCCGGGCACACCGAACTGGAAGAGGCCGAGCCCGTGCCGCCCGGCGAGCCGCGGCCCGGACGGCGAGACCATCGCGGCGACCCGGATCTCGATGTCGTCGCTGTAGGGCCGCAGCTGCAGGGCCGCGTCCTGCAGGGTGAACCAGTCGGTCTTGCGGGTGACGGGCTCGTCGTAGGCGAGCAGCGCCATGATCGCCTCGACACCCTCCTCGCTCATCCGGCGCAGCTCCTGGGTGTCCAGGCCCATCATCGACGCGTCCTGGGCGACCGAGCCGGTCCCCATCCCCCAGATCACGCGGCCGCGGGTCAGGTGGTCCAGCTGCAGCACGCGGTCCGCCAGCATCAGCGGGTGGTGGTAGGGGACCGAGGTGACGCCCAGGCCCAGCCGGATGTGCTTGGTGCGCCCGGCGGCGGCCATCGCGAACAGCTCGGGGGAGGCGATGGACTCCCAGCCGGTGGAGTGGTGCTCGCCGCACCAGGCCTCGTCGAACCCGAGCCGGTCGAGGTGCTCGACGAGCTGCAGGTCCTCCTCGAACTGGAGCGTCGGGTTATGCGTCGGGTTGTGGTACGGGAAGATCTGGACGCCGAAGCGGAGCCTGCGCACGGGGATTCTCCTCGGGGGATGGTCGGCGGAGCCCGCGCGTGCCGCGGGCGGCCGGGATCACTTCTGGGTCGAGCCCGCGTCCACGGGCAGGGCGACGCTCGTGATGTACCGGGCCTCGTCGGAGGCCAGGAAGAGGACGGCGTTGGTGATGTCCTCGACGTCGACGTAGGGGACCGGCAGCAGGTTGATGGCGGTCCAGGACACCATCGCGTCCTCGACCGTCGGCGACTCGAGGTCCGGCCGCATGATGCCGAACATCGCGTCGTTGTTGATCATGTCGGTGAACACCGAGGTGGGGCAGACCGTGTTGACCCGGATGAAGTCGTTCGCCACCTCCTTGGCCAGCGACCGCATGTACCCGATGACGCCGTGCTTGGCCGCGGTGTAGTGGGCGAAGCCCTCGAAGCCCATGAGACCGGCGCAGGAGCTGGTCAGGACCACCGACCCGCCACCGGCCCGGCGCAGGTGCGGGACCGCGGCCTTGCAGGTGTGGAAGACGCCGTTGAGGTTGACGTCGATCATGTCCTTCCAGGTCTGCCCGTCGAGCTCGCCCGGGGCGCAGCTGAAGATGCCGGCGTTCGCGCTGACGATGTCCAGCCTGCCGAGCTCGGCGACGCCGCGGTCGACCGCCTCGCGCATCGCGGCCTCGTCCCGGACGTCCGCCTTGACCGTGACGACGCGCTGGTCGCGCTTCTCGATCTCGCGCGCCGTCTCGGCGAGGTCCTCCTCGGTCGACAGCGCGTAGGGCACCGTGCCGATGTCCTCGCAGATGTCGATCGCGATGACCGAGGCGCCCTCCTCGGCGAGCCGGACCGCGTGGCTGCGGCCCTGGCCCCGTGCGGCGCCGGTGACGAGGGCGACCTTGCCTTCGACTCTGCCCATGATGGTGGTCCCTTCGGGTCGGACGGGAGTGCTCCGGGGGTCGTGCGGTCAGGCCTGGTGTCCGGTCGGGGTGGGCACCGTGAAGTGGAATCCGGGGTAGCCGCGGGCGGCGACGTCGTCGCAGATCTCGCGGAACCGCCCGACGCCGCCCGCGTACGGCAGCAGCTGTCGGGCCTTGCCGGGGATGTTGGCGCCGGTGTACCAGGATGCGTTGCGGGCCATGAGGGTCTGGGCGGCCGCCTCGGCGGCCTGGCGCGACCAGTCCTCCTCCGCCTCGCGGGTGGCCTCGACCGAGACCGCGCCCACCTCGCGGGCGTGCCGCAGGCAGTCGACGATCCACTCGACGTGCTGCTCGATGGAGGCGACGACGTTGCCCAGCACCGAAGGGCTGCCCGGCCCGGTCACCGTGAACAGGTTGGGGAAGCCGGCCACGGCCACGCCGAGCATCGTGCGGGGGCCGTCGGCCCAGTGCTCCGCGACGGTCTCCCCGCCGCGGCCGCGCACGTCGATCCGGGTGATCGCGCCGGTCAGGGCGTCGAACCCGGTGGCGAACACGACGGCGTCGAGCTCGATCTCCCCGGCCGTGGTCCGGATGCCGTTCTCGGTGAACTCGACCAGCGGGGTCTTGCGCAGGTCGACGAGCGTGACGTCCGGCCGGTTGAAGGTGGCGTAGTAGTCGGTGTCGACGCACAGCCGCTTCGTCCCGATCGGGAATCCCTTGGGGGACAGGCTGTCCGCGGTCTCCGGGTCCGCCACCGTCTCGCGGATCTTCGCCCGGACGAAGTCGGCCGCGGTGGCGTTGGCCTGCTCGTCCAGTGCGAGGTCGGTGAAGGTGCGCAGGAAGGTCGGCCCGCCGCCGTAGGCCCAGCGCCACTCGAAGATCCGGGTGCGCTCGGCCGCGTCGTGGTCGAGTGCGGAGCCCTCGGCGGGGATCTCCTTCATCCCGGCCCGGGACACCCGGATCTCGGCGCGGCGCTCGTCGTAGCCCGCCTTCTCGCGGGCCGCCTCCTCCGGCAGGACGGGGCGGTTGCGGGCGGGGACGGAGAAGTTCGCGGTGCGCTGCAGGACGTGGAGGTGCGCGGTCTGCGGGGCGAGCCGCGGGACGAGCTGGACGCCGCTGGAGCCGGTGCCGATCACCGCCACCCGCTGCCCGGAGAGGTCGACGCCCTCGTGCGGCCAGCGCGCGGTGTGCAGCCGGGTGCCGCGGAAGCGCTCCAGGCCGGGGAAGTCCAGCTCCTTGAGCGAGGACAGCACGCCGGCGGCCATGACGACGTACCGCGCGCGGACCGTGTCCGCGGTGGAGGTGCCGACCGTCCAGGTCGCCGAGTCCTCGTCGTAGACCGCGGAGGTGACCTCGGTGTGGAAGCGGATCAGCGGGCGCAGCGCGAACCGGTCCGCGACGTGGTTCAGGTAGCGCAGGATCTCGGGCTGGGTGGCGTAGCGCTCGCTCCACGTCCAGTCCTGCTGCAGGTCCTTGTCGAAGGAGTAGGAGTAGTCGAGGCTCTCGGTGTCGCAGCGGGCGCCCGGGTAGCGGTTCCAGAACCAGGTGCCGCCGACGTCGGAGCCGGACTCGAACCCCACGACCGACAGCCCCTCGGCGCGCAGGGCGTACAGGGCGTAGAGCCCGGCGAAGCCGGCACCGACGACGACGACGTCGTAGTCGGGTGCGGGGTCGACGGGGGCGCTCACGACAGCCCCGGCACGAGGACGGGCTTGATCTCCGACATGCCCCGCATGGCGTCCATCGCGCGGTCGAGGTCGGCGAGGCCGTAGCTGTTGCCCAGCAGGCGGTCCCAGTCGAACCGCTCGGAGAAGCGGTCCAGGGTCTGCAGCGCGACGTGGTAGTCGCCGATGTCGCCGCTCATGGACCCGCGGATGCGCAGGCCCTTGAACACGATCCGGGCGGCGTCGACGGACTGCCGGTCACCCCCGAGGGTGCCCATCACCGTGTAGCGGCCGTTCGAGGCCATCATGTCCACCCCCTCGGCGATCGCCCCGGGGGCGCCCGCCAGCTCGAAGGCGACGGTCGGCCCGCCGCCGGTCAGGTCCCGCACGGCCTCGACGCGGGCCGCGGCGTCGGGGTGGTCCTCGATGGACACCACGTCGGTGGCGCCCCACTCCCTCGCCAGTGCGAGCCGGTCGGCCGGCCCGCCGA
>NZ_JACBXB010000215.1 GCF_013870575.1 Pseudonocardia pini | reverse complement strand
CCGCGGCCACGCCCGGCCGGGTGACCGCGTGAGTGCCGACGGTGGCACGGCGGACGCGAGCAGGGCGGGCGCGATGAACACGGCGGGCCGCCCCCTCCCTCAGCCGACCCTGGCCAGCGCGGCGTACTGGGCCTCGGGCGGCGACGGCGTCCTGCGGATCACCGAGTGCGCGGACTGCGGGCGGCGGATCCACCCGCCGCTGCCGATCTGCCCGACGTGCCGCAGCCGCGCCGTCGAGGCGACGCCGGTCTCCGGCCGCGCCGTCGTGGTCGGGTTCAGCGTGAACCACCAGCAGTGGCTGCCCGGCCTCGAGCCGCCCTACGTCGTCGCGGTCGTGGCACTCGCCGAGGACGACCGGGCTCGGCTCACCACCAACATCGTCGGCTGCGAACCCGACGACGTCCACATCGGACAGCAGGTGCGGGTCCGCTTCGAGCGGCTCGCCGACGACATCTGGCTCCCCGTGTTCGAGCCGGACCCCGACCGCCTCGAGGACGGCCCGGTCCCGGAACCACGAGACGTCAAGGCCGCCCTACGACCGCCCGCGAACCCCGACCGCTTCGAGCACCGCGTCGCCCTCACCGGGGTCGGCCAGTCCCGGGTCGGGCGCCGGCTGATGGTGGACCCCCTCTCGCTCACGGTCGACGCCTGCCTGGCCGCCGTGGCCGACGCGGGCCTCGAGCTCTCCGACATCGACGGGCTGTCCACCTACCCCGGCGGCAGCTCCCGCAACGGGATGGGCGAGGGCGGGGTCATGGCCCTCGAGGGGGCGCTGCAGCTGCGCCCGACCTGGGTCAACGGCGGCAGCGACATCCCCGGCCAGCTCGGCTCGGTCACCCAGGCGATGCTCGCCGTGGCGTCCGGGCTGTGTCGCCACGTGCTGTGCTTCCGCACCGTGTGGGAGGCCTCGTACTCGGCCATGGCCAGGTCCGGCCGCTGGGTGCAGGAGCCCGGGCGCGCCACGGACATGATGGAGCACCGGATGCCCTACGGCGCCGTCTCCGCAGCCCAGTGGATCGGGGTCAACGCCTCGCACTACCTGCACCGCTACGGCGTGGGCCGCGAGGTCCTCGGCCACATCGCGGTCACCGCCCGGGCCGGCGCCGCCCGCAACCCCGAGGCGCTCTACCGGGAGCCGATCACCCTCGACGACTACTTCGCCGCCCGGATGATCACCACCCCGTTCGGGCTCTACGACTGCGACGTCCCCTGCGACGGCGCGGTCGCCGTGATCGTCTCCGCCGCCGAGACCGCCGCCGACCGGCCCAAGCCCGCGGTGCACGTCGAGGCCGTGGGCACCCAGATCCTCGAGGGCCTGTCCTGGGACCAGGACACGCTCACCCACCTCCCGCAGGCGCTCGGTCCCTCGGCCCACCTGTGGACCCGCACCGACCTGACCCCCGACGACGTCGACGTCGCCCTCCTCTACGACGGCTTCACCTTCAACGCCCTGTCGTGGCTGGAGGGCCTCGGCTTCTGCAAGCCGGGCGAGGGCACCGACTTCATCGGGGACGGGTCCACCATCGCCCTCGGCGGCAGCCTGCCGTTGAACCCGCACGGCGGACAGCTGTCCGCGGGCCGCCTGCACGGCTACGGCTTCCTCCGCGAGGCCGTCCTGCAGCTCCGCGGGGAGGCCGACGGCCGCCAGGTCGAGGGCGCGCGCGTCGCCGCCGTCACGGCCGGTGGCGGGGTGCCCTCCGGCGCCCTGTTGCTGCGCCGCTAGCTCCTCGTTTCACCCCTCACCGACGAAGGAGGCCCCCATGGGCCGTGTGGAAGGCAAGACCGTCCTGATCACCGGTGCGGCGCGAGGTCAGGGCCGCGCGCACGCCATCCGGCTCGCGGAGGAGGGCGCCGACATCATCGCCGTCGACCTCTGCGAGGACATCGCCACCAACGACTACCCCCTGGCCACCCGCGCCGATCTCGACGAGACGGTCCGCCAGGTCGAGAAGCTCGACCGGCGCATCGTCGCCTTCCAGGCCGACGTCCGGGAGCGGGAGAGCCTCCAGGCCGCGGTCGCGAGTGGGGTCGCCGAGCTCGGGGGGACGCTCGACGCCGTCGTCGCCCAGGCCGGCATCTGCCCGCTGGGCACGCAGGAGGCCCAGGCGTTCCTCGACGCCGTCACCGTCGACTTCAACGGCGTGGTCAACGCCGTGGACGCCGCACTCCCCCACCTCGCCGACGGCGGCTCGGTCGTCGCGACGGGGTCGCTCGCGGCGCTGATCCCGGGCTCGACCGACAACCCCGCCAACGGCTTCGGCGGGCTCGGGTACTCCTTCGCCAAGCGGGCGGTCGCCTCCTTCGTCAACGACCTCGCGCTCGTCCTCGCGCCGCGGCGGATCCGGGCGAACGCGGTGCACCCCACCAACTGCAACACCGACATGCTCAACAGCGACGTGATGTACCGGCAGTTCCGGCCCGACCTGGAGCACCCCACCCGCGAGGACGCCCTGCCCGCGTTCCCCGCCATGAACGCGATCCCGGTCCCCTACGTCGAGCCGGAGGACATCGCGGCCGCCGTGCTGTTCCTCGTCTCCGACGAGTCCCGCTACGTCACCGGCGTGCAGCTGCGCGTCGACGCGGGCGGCTACGTGAAGCTCCGCCCACAGCAGCCGAGCTTCTGACGACGACGGGCGCTCCCAGGACCGGGAGCGCCCGCCGCGACGGTCACCGGAGACCTCGCCTCACCCGAGTTCATCTATCGGATCTACAGGATTGCACTAGACTCCCCCCATGCCGGAGTCGCCATCGAACGAGTTCGCCGTCCTGCGCGTCGTCGCCGTCAAGGGCCGCGCCCCCGCCGCCGCCGTCGCCGTCGCGGAGTGCCTGGGTCTGTCGGTCGAGGAGGTCGACCAGCGCTTCACCGACCTCGTCGACCGCGGTCTGGCCAAGTCCACCCCGGGCGGGCTGCGGGTCGTCGGGCCCGGTCGCGAGCGGGTGGCGGAGCTGGTCGCCGCCGAGAGCGCGCAGGTCGACAGGGCGGCGGTCGCCGCCCTCTACGAGCGCTTCTGCGAGCTGAACGACGAGCTGAAGGAGATCGTCACGGCCTGGCAGCTCACGGATGCGGACACCCCCAACGACCACACGGACGAGGCCTACGACGCCGCCGTGGTGGCACGGTTGTCCGCCCTGCACGACCGGGCGCGCCCGGTCGTGGCGGCCGTCGCCGACCTGGCGCCGCGGCTGGCGCCCTACTCGGCGCGGCTCGACTCCGCCGACCGCAGGATCGCGGCGGGCGACCACAGCTACGTCACCAAGCCGATCATCGACAGCTATCACACGGTGTGGTTCGAGCTGCACGAAGACCTGATCGGCCTCGCCGGGCTCACCCGCGCCGACGAGGCCGCGGCGGGCCGCGGGGCCTGACGAGGAACCGCCCTAGGCCGGGAGCCGTCTCGGGGACTAGACTCCAAGAGTCTATAGGAACTAGACCCGTAGCCCCGTGACGCCAGGAGACACCGATGTCCGTCCTCGTCCAGACCGCCGATGCGCCCGCGGACCGGTTCGACCCCGTCGAGATCCTGGACGGCGGCAGCACCGCCTGCCGCGCGACCATCGGCGGCAAGGCCTGGAGCGTCAACCGGATGCGCGCGCTCGGCCTGCCGGTGCCGCCGGCCTTCGCCGTCGTCACCGCGGAGTGCGACCGCTACTACGCCTCGGACCGCACCCTCGCGGAGGACGTGTGGTCCCACGTGGTGGCGGGGGTCCGCCATCTCGAGGAGGTCACCGGGCGGCGGCTCGGCGACCCCGCGCACCCGCTGCTCGTGTCGGTGCGGTCGGGCGCGGCCGTGTCGATGCCGGGGATGATGGACACCGTCCTGAACCTGGGCATGACGGCGCAGGTGGAGGCCGGACTCGCGGCCGAGACCGGCGACGCGGCCTACGCCGCCGACACCCACCGGAGGTTCCGGGAGCTGTACCGCTCGGTCGTCCTGGGCGACGAGGCGGACGCGCCGATCCCCGTGGACCCGTGGGAGCAGCTCCGCGCGGCGGTCTGCGCCGTCTTCGACTCCTGGGAGTCCCCCCGCGCCCGGACCTACCGCCGCCACCACGGCATCTCCGGCCTGAACGGCACGGCCGTCACGGTGCAGGCCATGGTCTTCGGCAACATGGACGACCGCTCGGGCACCGGCGTGCTGTTCAGCCGCAACCCGATGACCGGGGAGAAGCCGGCCTGGGGTGAGTGGCTCGCCCGGGGCCAGGGCGAGGATGTCGTGTCCGGCCGCTGCACCCCGCAGCCGCTCGAGGCGCTCGCCCGGCTCCTGCCGGACGTGCACGCGGAGCTGCTCAGCGCCTCGGCCACGCTGGAGCGGACGCACGGCGACCTCCAGGACATCGAGTTCACCGTGGAGTCGGGGAGGCTGTGGCTGCTGCAGTCCCGGTCGGCGAAGCGGTCGGCCGCCGCGGCGGTCCGCGTCGCTGTCGAGATGGTCGACGAGGGACTCATCGACCCGGCGACCGCCGTGCGCCGGGTGAGCGCAGACCAGGCCCGCGCCCTGCTCCGTCCGGAGCTCGCGGGCACCGACGACTCCGGCTCCGACCTCGTCGCCCGCGGCGAGCCGGCCTGCCCGGGCCTGGTCTCCGGCGTCGTCGTGACCGATCCCGAGGAGGCGGAGGACCGCGCGGACGCGGGCGAGCAGGTCGTTCTCGCCCGCGTGACGACCAGCCCGGACGACCTGCACGGCATGATCGCCGCGGCCGCGATCATCACCGAACACGGCGGCTCGACGTCGCACGCCGCCGTCGTCAGCCGCGAGATCGGCACGCCGTGCGTCGTCGGGTGCGGGGCGGGCACCGTCACGGCCCTGGCGGGTCGGACCGTCACGGTCGACGGCTCGACCGGACAGGTCTGGCTCGGGGTCCGCGAGGTCCGCGACGTCGAGGAGTCCGGGCTCGCCGACCTCCTCCGCCTCGTGGAGTGGGCCCGTCCACTGACGCCGCTGGCGGTGTACCGCACCGCCGAGTTCCGCTCCGAGCACGACGGGGGCGCCGGGATCGTCGACCTGGACGAGGCGGGCGAGGAGTGGCGGTCGGCCCTCGTCGAGGGCAGGGGTGCGCAGGGTGCGATCCTGGAGACGGACGAGGGCGTCGCCGAGGCACTCCGTGCGGGTGCGGCGTTCGTGGTCGTGCCGTTCCTGCTGCCTGCCCTGCTCGCGGCGGTGCACGCGCACGAGGCCGCGGGAGCGCAGTGACGGACGGGCACGGGCGGTTATGATCATCCTGAGGATCTAGACTCGGTCCGTGACGCCACTCGACTCCCCTTCGAGCACCTCCGACCGGGTCCGCCCGCGCAAGGTGGCGGACATCGTCGCCGCCCGGATCCGGCGGATGATCGCCCGCGGGGAGCTCAAGGAGGGCGACTGGCTCCCCACCGAGGCCGAGCTCATGGAACGGTTCGGCGTCTCCCGCCCGACGCTGCGCGAGGCGTTCCGTCTGCTCGAGGCGCACACGCTGATCGAGATCCGGCGCGGCCCGCCGGGTGGGGCCCGCGTCCGCGCCCCGGGTCCCGACGCGGCGGCGCCGATCTTCGGACTGCTCCTGACGATGGCGGGGACGACGGTCCGCGACGTCTACGACGCGCGGATGGTCATCGAGCCCGCGGCGGTGCAGAAGCTCGCCGTGGACGGGTCCGAGGCCGATCACGAGGAGCTCGCCGTCGAGCTCGCGAGGGTCGAGCGGGCCACCACCGACCCGCACGGCTTCCCCCAGGCGTCCGTGCGCTTCCACCAGCGCCTGGTCGAGCTCGCGGGCAACACGACACTCGCCCTGTTCGTCGGCACGATCGGCGAGGTCATGTCGCAGCACATGGCCGCCGCCTACAGCGAGACCTCGTCGGACTCCGCGGAGGTCGTGCGCCAGAACAAGCGCGCCACGCGCTCCTACGCCAAGCTCGTCGACCTCGTGCGCGCCCGGGACGGTGCGGCGGCCGAGGAGTTCTGGCGCAAGCACATGACCACGGCACGCCCGCACCTGCTGCGCTCGGCCGACCGCGAGGTCATCGACATCCTCGACTGAGCCTGCCGCCGAGCGGTCTCCGAGCCCTCTGCGGCGAAAAAGTTTAGTTAGATGCTTCAGATTCTTCTGCTACGCTCGTCCTCGACACCGGCCGACCGGCCAGGGTGGCGGACGCCTGCCTGGTCGCCACTGCCCGAGGCCCCCGCGACCCAGGAGGACGAGCGATGGAGCTCCTGCTGATCAGGCACGCCAGGCCGCACGGCGCGCGGGCCGCGGCCGGGGAGCAGCCGGATCCCGACCTCTCCCCCGTCGGGATCGCGCAGGCCGAGGCACTGGCCCAGGCCCTCGCGGCGGAACCGCTCGAGGCGATCTACACCAGCACGATGGTGCGCGCCCGACGCACGGCGGTGGCGTTGGGGCGTCTGCACCGGCTGACCCCGTGCACCGACCCGGACCTCGTCGAGCTGACGCTGGGCGAGGACCGCTACGTGCCGCTGGACACCCGCGGCAGCCGGGAGGGCACCCAGCAGGAGTTCGTGGACCGGTTCGCGCACCGCTCGCGCACCGCGGAGGGCGCGGCGACGATCGGGAGCTTCCGCGAGCGCGTCGAGGGCGCGGTCGACCGCATCCGCAGGGCGCACCCCGGCCAGGCCGTCGCCGTCGTCTGTCACGGCGGGGTCATCAACGCGGTCCTCACGAGGATCCTCGGGATCGACGAACTGATGACGTTCCACCCCGACTACACCTCGATCAGCAGAGTGCTGATCAGCCGTACCGGTGCCCGGCAGGTCATCAGCGTGAACGAGCACGGCCACACGCTCGCCCTGGAACGCGCGGCGAGGGTCGACCTGGCCGAGCCCGCCGCCACCTGACGGCACCGGAGCCGGACCGGGACCACCGGCGGATCGACAGATCCAGACAGATCCAGAAGCCCCGCGGACCGTGCGGCCATCCGAACGCCCACGGCCCGGCTCGCGTCGAGGAGGACGCCATGCGGTTCCTGATCACCCACGTCACCGGCAGGACCGGTCGATCCGTCGCGCGCGCGCTCCTCGGGGCGGGCCACGGGGTCGTCGGCCTCGGTGACGAGACGTCCCGGCTCGTCGACCCGCGGGTCGACCTCCGGCCCGGACGGGCGGACGACCTGCACGCCCTCGCCGCCGCGACGGGTGGGGAACCCGTCGACGCCGTGCTCCACCTCCCCGACTCCGACACCTTCCTGCCGGTCGCCGCGGCCGACGGCGACACCCGGATCGTCGTCCTCCTGCCGGACGACCCCGCTGAGGCGGACGCCCAGGTCGCCACCTGGGCGGCACATCCCCAGGCCCTGCTGGTGCGGCCCGCGCCCTACGCGGGCCGGGGCGTCGGTCCCGCCGAGATGCGCACCCTCAGCGGCCTGCTCGCGGCGGCACCCGACTCCTCGTGGCGCCTCGTCCACCCGGACGACGTCGAGCGCTTCCTGGTCGGCGAGCTGACCCACGGTTCGGCCACGGGCACGGTCCATCTCGCGGCCTCGGGCACCGTGCGGGCGAGCGACGCGGTGCGCAGGCTGCACGAGGTGGGGGTCCGGAAGGCACCGCGCGGCGTCGCCCCCCTGCCGGTACCCGCCCCCGTCGAGGTCCTCGCGGAGTTCGCGCCCGGCTGGAC
>NZ_JACBXB010000214.1 GCF_013870575.1 Pseudonocardia pini | reverse complement strand
AGGGGACGAACCAGACCGCCTCTCCCGCCGCGAAGCGTGCCGCCGCCCTCCAGACCGCGCTGGCCCAGATCGGCAAGCCGTACCGCTACGGCGCCACCGGCCCGTCGTCCTTCGACTGCTCGGGCCTCACCTCGTTCGCGTTCAAGAACGCGGGCGTCTCCATCCCGCGCACCAGCCGCGCCCAGTCGACCGTCGGCAGCCCCGTGTCCAAGGGTGACCTGCAGCCCGGTGACCTGGTGTTCTTCTACAAGCCGGTCAGCCACGTGGCCATCTACATCGGCAACGGCCAGGTCGTGCACGCCAGCACCAGCGGGCAGCCGGTGAAGATCGGCAAGCTGGACAACATGCCGTTCAGCGGGGCTCGCCGGGTCTGAGCCTGCGTGCGGGCCTGCTGATCATGCACCGTCGTGATCAACAGGCCGCTACGCAGCTTTGATCATGGGATTTCCTGCGTACAGGCCTGTTGATCACTGCTGTGCGGGAGCCCTCGTAGGGTGCGGCCATGACCTCCCGGCCGCTCGCCCTGATCACCGGTGCCTCGCGGGGCATCGGCGCCGCCACCGCCCGCGCGCTCGCGCCCACCCACGATCTCCTGCTGGGTGGGCGGGACTCGGTCGCGCTGGAGTCGTTGGCCGGTTCGCTGCCCGGGGCCTCCGCGTGGCCGGTGGAGCTCACCGACGACGGCTCCGTCACCGCTGCGGTGACGGCGCTGAGTCTCGAGCGGCTCGACGTGCTCGTGCACTCCGCGGGCGTCGGGATCCTCGGCACGGTCGCCGAGACCGAACCGGAGACCTGGCGGCACCAGTTCGACGTCAACGTCGTCGCGGTCGCCGGTCTCACCCGGCTGCTGCTGCCCGCGCTGCGGACGGCGCGCGGCGACGTCGTGCTGGTCAACTCCGGCGCGGGCATCACCGCCAACCCGGGGTGGGGTTCGTACGCCGCGTCCAAGTTCGCGTTGCGCGCCTTCGGCGACGCGCTGCGCGCGGAGGAGCGGGACCTGCGGGTGACCTCCATCCATCCTGGACGGACGGACACCGAGATGCAGCAGGGCGTCGTGGCGCACGAGGGCGGGGAGTACGACGGCAGCCGCTACCTGCGCCCGGAGTCGGTGGCCGCGGCGATCCTGGCCGCGGTGACCGCCACGGACGAGGCCCATGTGCGGGAGATCGTGCTGAAGCCGCGATAGGGGTTCCGCTGCTGTCGGGGCACCACCTCGAGGGGCTGCGGTCGCGGGTTCGTCCGGGGCACCGATTCCGACACAGTCGTCGACCGAGCCACTAGGCTCGACCCATGCTGGAGCCGGCGCAGGTCGATCTCGCCGAGCTGGCCGAGGCGCTGGAGGACCGCACCCCCGAGGTGCAGTGGTGGATCGACCCCGCGAGCGGTCGCCTCACGTGCACCGAGACGCCCGCGGGCTGGGTCGCCGTCACACCCGCCGGGACCCACGAGGGCTACCAGGACATGGCGGACTTCACCGCGGGCGTCCAACACCGACGGGCCGCGGAACTGCTGGACCGGGCACTCAACGGCCGCGGCGCGTTCCGCCGGTTCAAGAACACCCTGTTCGACTTCCCCGAGGTCCGGGACCAATGGTTCCGCTTCCGGGACGCCCGCTCGCGCAGGCGGGCCCTCGCCTGGCTCGCCGAGGCGGGGCTCGTCGAACCCGCCGCCGCGGAACGGGCCGCAGCCGCCTACCCCGACCCGGCTCCGGAGAACGAGGACCTGCCCGCGGTCGTCGCGGCCGACCTGGCCGCGCACCTCGGCGAGCGCCTGGTCCAGGTGCTGCTGGTCGGGTCCTGGGCGAGCGGCGAAGGCTCGGTCGAGTCGGCGCTCGACCTCCTCGTGGTGCTCGACGACGTCGAGTCCCCCTGGGCCGAGCTCGGCGGCCTCGACGAGGTCCTGTGGCACCACACGGAACGGTCCGGGATCACCGTCTGCGCCTACCCCGTCGCCCAGTCCGCCCTCTCCCGCCCGGAGGAGCCGTGGCTCGTCCGGGCCCGGGCCGAGGCGGTGCGGCTGCGATGAGCCGCTCCGGGCGACGTGATCTTCAGGCCGCTGAACTCCTTGCGGCACAGGGCTTCTCCGGACTCGCGGTGGAGACCGCGGCCCGGGCGGCGCTCGGCGCGGCGCAGCTCGCCCTCACCGCACTCGACGAGACCCGCGACCAGCCCTCGGACATCGTGTCCGCCTACGTGCGCCGGGTGGTGCGCGAACGGGCGATGGACCCCGCGAGCGGACGACGGCTCCGGTCGCTGCTCAACCGGGCCGAGCTCGCCGCCCGCTCCCGGGCGGAGCCGTCGGCGGCCGAGGCCGACACCGCCCTCGCAGACGCCCGGGCGGTGCTCGACGCCGTCGAGGAATGGCTGGGCGACCCGGTCCGGAGCGCACCGAGCACCCCCGAGGCCACCCGCCGCCGGGTGCGCCCGCTCCACCACCGCCGCGCCTCGACGACCTGACCGCTTCGGCTGCGGGGAGCCGAGATCGTGACCAGCAGGCACCGGTCCTCTCGTCTGCTGCCCTCCCGCGGTCCGTGATCAACGCTTCGGCTGCGGGGAGCCGCGGCGGGGGGAGCCGAAACGGTGATCATCGGAGCGGAGCCGTTCCATTGCCGGCCCACGGCACTTCATGATCACCACTTGGGCGCGCGGAGCCGCGATGGGCGCGGTGGAGCGAGCCGATGCGGTGATCATCGAGCCTTCTTCGATGCCCCGTGCATCTCATGATCACCACCTGGGCCCGCGGAGCTGCGGCGAACACGGCGGTCCGCGCCGAAGCGATGATCATCAAACGCCGGCCCGCCGACTCACCGCACCCCAAGATCACCATCTGGGCACGCGGAACCGCGACAGACGCGGCGAAACGAGCCGAAGCGATGATCATCAAAGCCGAGCCCTTCCCTCGCTGACCCACTACGTCTCATGATCACCACTTAGGCGACAGACGCGGCGGTCCGAGCCGAGATGGCGATCGGCGGGAGCCGAGCCGTTCCTCCGCCACCGCGCTGCCTCATGATCACCACCTGGGCACGCGGAACCGCGACAGGCGCGGCGGACCGCGCCGAGGCGATGATCATCAAACCCCCGCACGCCCGCCAGCCACCGCGTCCCAAGATCACCATCTGGGCACGCGGAACCGCGACAGACGCGGCGAAACGAGCCGAAACTGCGATCACCGAGCCCCCGCCGGGCTAACTGCACCCCCCAAGATCACCACTCGGGGGCGACAAGCTCGGCAGTCCGAGCCGAAACCGCGATCGCGACCCGAGCCGTTCGAACGCTTCCGTGCTCACTCCCTGGACGTGCAGAGCCGCCACCGGCGCGGCGCCGCGGACGCCATGACCCCTCGGACCCGATCACACCTGATCACCCTTGGGCACCCGGAGCCGCGACAGCCGCGGCGGAGCGGTGATCAACGGCAGTCGACCCGTTCCTTCGCTGACCCAATGCACCCCATGATCACCACTTGGGCACGTGGAGCCGCGACAGCCGCGGCGGTCCGAGCCGAAGCCGCGATCAACAGAACCCGAGCCGTCCGAACGCACTCCGCGCCCACTGCTTGGGTGCACAGAGCAGCCGCCCGCGCGGCACCGCAGACGCTATAACCAATCGCCCCCGACTACACCACTGCCCACCTCCACCTGTGATCACCACTTAGGCACGCGGAACCACTGCGTGCGCGGCGACCCAGACAAGGAACCGATCACAAGAACCAAGTCGTCCACACGTTGCCCGACCGCCCAGCCAAGATCACCCTTCGGGCACGCAGAGCCGCGACAGCCGCGGCGGAGCGAGCCGAAGCGGCGATCATCGAGACCATCCGCACCCCGAGAACACCACTTGAACACGCGCACCCGCGGCAGTGCGGGCCGAAGCCGCGGACGCCATGACCACCTGACCACACCCGCTGCTCAACTCCATCGATGATCACCATTTGGGCACGTGGAACCGCAATAGCCGCGGCAGAGCGAGCCGAAGCGGTGATCATCGTGACCACCCGCCGCACCCCAAGATCACCACTTGAACCACCCGCGGCAGGCGCGCGCGGCCGCGAGAGCCGACATCACGATCACCAGCCCGACCGCCGCCGCACACAGCTCATGATCACCACTCAGGCACGCAGAGCCGCGGCAACCGCGGCGGAGCGAGCCGAAACCGCGATCACCAGGACCCACCGGCGCTACCCGTCGGCACCCCTGAACACCGTCCCAACGTGTCGAGCCGCTTCCGCGGCCACGGCTTCCAGGACAACGAACGCCGAAGAGGACCAGCATGATCGCCGTGTCGGCACCCGGAGCCGCGGTCGGCGCGGCTTCCCGCACCGAACCCGCGATCATGCGATCCGGAAGCATGCAATCCGGAAGGGCAGCCACCGACCGGCTCGACGGGCCTCAGCTCACCGGACGACGTTGACCAACCGCCCCGGCACCACGATGACCTTCTTGGGCGCGGCCCCGTCGAGCGCGGCGACGATCTTCTCGTCCGCCAGGGCCGCGGCCTCGACTGCGCCGCGATCGGCGTCGGCCGGGACCGAGATCCGGGAGCGGACCTTGCCGTTGACCTGGATCGGGTACTCGATCGTCTCCTCGACGAGGTACTGCTCGTCCGCGACCGGGAAGTCGGTGTACGCCAGCGTCTCGGGGTGGCCCAGGATCGACCACAGCTCCTCGCTGATGTGCGGGGCCAGTGGAGCGAGCATCAGGACCAGCGGCTCCGCGACCGACCGCGGCGCACCACTCGGGTAGGTCTTGGTCAGGTGGTTGTTCAGCTCGATCAGCTTGGCCGCGGCCGTGTTGTAGTGCAGGGCCGGGAAGTCCTCGCGCACACCCGCGATCGCCTTGTGCAGCGCCCGCAGGGTCTCGGGACCCGGGACCTCGTCGGTCACCCGCGAGGCACCGGTCTGCTCGTCGACCAGGTTGCGCCACACCCGCTGCAGGAACCGCTGCGGGCCGACGACGTCTCGCGTCGACCACGGCCGGGAGGCGTCCATCGGGCCCGTGTACATCTCGTACAGCCGGAACGTGTCCGCGCCGTAGCGCTCGCACATCTCGTCGGGCGTGACGACGTTCTTCAGGGACTTGCCCATCTTCCCGTACTCACGGCTGACAGCCTGACCGTTCCACGTGAAACCACCGACCTCGTCCCCGACGACCTCCTCGGCCGGGACGTAGGTGCCACGGGCGTCCGTGTAGGCGAACGCCTGGATGTAGCCCTGGTTGAACAGCCTGCGGAACGGCTCCTCGCTGCTCACGTGACCGAGGTCGAACAGCACCTTGTGCCAGAAGCGCGAGTACAGCAGGTGCAGCACCGCGTGCTCGACCCCGCCGACGTACAGGTCGACGCCGCCCGGGTCGGCGGGCGAGATCTCCGGCTCCTTGCCGATCCAGTACTTCTCGGCCTCGACGCCCACGAACCGCTCGTCGTTCGACGGATCCAGGTACCGCAGGTAGTACCAGCACGAACCCGCCCACTGCGGCATCGTGTTGGTCTCGCGGCGGTACTTCCGCAGCCCGTCGCCCAGGTCCAGCTCGACGTTCACCCACTCGTCCGCCCGGCCCAGCGGCGGCTCGGGCTCGGTGTTCGCGGCGTCGGGCTCGTAGGTCTTGGGGGAGTAGTCGTCGATGTCCGGCAGCACGACGGGGAGCTGGGCGTCCGGCACCGAGATCGGGCCGTGCTCGTCCCAGACGATCGGGAACGGCTCGCCCCAGTAGCGCTGCCGGGAGAACAGCCAGTCCCGCAGCTTGTACTGGACCACGCTGCGCCCCGAGCCCTGCGCGGACAGCCAGTCGATGATCGCGCGCTTGGCCTCGCCGACCGCCAGCCCGTTCAGGCTGATCTCCGAGTTGGCGGAGTTGATCGCCGCGCCGTCGCCGGTGAAGGCCTCGCCCTCCCAGCCCTCGCCCGGGTCGACCGTGCGCACGATGGGCAGGCCGAACGCCGTGGCGAAGTCCCAGTCCCGCTGGTCCTGCGCGGGCACGGCCATGATCGCGCCGGTGCCGTAGCCCATCAGCACGTAGTCCGCCACGAACACCGGGACGGCGGCGCCGTTGACCGGGTTGACGGCGTAGGCGCCGGTGAAGACGCCGGTCTTGTCCTTGTTCTCCTGGCGGTCCAGTTCGGACTTGCGCGCGGCGGCAGCCCGGTACGCCGCGACCGCCTCGGCCGGCGTCGCCGCCCCGCCGGTCCACCGGGGGTCGGTGCCCTCGGGCCATGCGGCCGGGGCCAAGGCGTCGACCAGGGGGTGCTCGGGCGCCAGCACCATGTAGGTGGCGCCGAACAGCGTGTCCGGACGGGTGGTGAAGACCTCGATCGCCTCGGGGCCGCTGTCGAAGCGCACCGAGGCACCCTCGGAACGCCCGATCCAGTTGCGCTGCATGGCCTTCACGGACTCGGGCCAGTCGACCCGGTCCAGGTCCGCGGCCAACCGGTCCGCGTAGCTGGTGATCCGCATCATCCACTGCCGCAGGTTGCGGCGGAACACGGGGAAGTTGCCGCGCTCGCTGCGGCCGTCGGCAGTGACCTCCTCGTTCGCCAGTACCGTGCCGAGCCCGGGGCACCAGTTCACCGGGGCCTCGGAGATGTAGGCCAGCCGGTGCGAGTCGATCAGCGCGCGGCGCTCACCCTCGGACAGCTCGGCGTAGGGGCGACCGTCGGGCGTCTGCCGCGCGCCGGAGGAGAACTCGGCCTTCAGCTCGGCGATCGGCCGGGCGCGGTCGACCGACGTGTCGTACCAGGCCTCGAAGATCTGGCTGAAGATCCACTGCGTCCACCGGTAGAAGGTGACGTCCGTGGTGGCGATCGAGCGACGCGGGTCGTGTGCGAGGCCCAGCTGGCGCAGCTGCTCCTTGTACCGGGCGATGTTGGCCTCGGTGGTGGTGCGCGGGTGCGTGCCGGTCTGCACCGCGTACTGCTCCGCGGGCAGCCCGAACGAGTCGAAGCCCATGGGGTGCAACACGTTGTGGCCGGTCATCCGCAGGTAGCGGCCCAGCACGTCCGTCCCGATGAAGCCCAGGGGGTGACCGACGTGCAGCCCCGCGCCCGAGGGGTACGGGAACATGTCCATCACGTACGCCTTGGGCCTCTCCGAGCCCGGCTCGCCCGGGTTGGGCGCGTGGAACGTGCCCTCGGCCGCCCAGCGGTCCTGCCAGCGGCGCTCGATCCGGGTGGCGAGCGCGGCGTCGTACCGGAACGGCGGGGAGGCGGCTGCCTCGCCGGGTGCGATCGTCGTGCTCTCCGTGCTCATCGTCCCGCTCACCTCGAGGAAGAGCCGCGGGGTCGCGGCTCGGCTGGTCGACCGTGGTGCGCTGACCGACGGGCCCCGTCACCGCCTGGCACCGCAACGTCGCGGCACCGTGCGAAACGTGCCTGCGACGGGCCGCGGAGCGCGTCTTCCAGGGTAACGCCGCTGGCCGGGCGGCTGCGACGGGGTTCGATGCCTGCGCCGACGCCGTCGCCGCCAGGTGTCTACGCTGGTCCCGTGCCCACGACCCTCCGCCTCGTGCTCGCCGTGCTGTTCCTGCTGGCAGGCCTCGCGCTCGTCGCCGTCGCCGTGCTGGGTGCGCGGTCGAGGCTCCGTCGCAACCGGTGGCTGGGGGTGCGCACGGCGTCGACCCTGGCTTCGGCGGCGTCGTGGGTGTCCGCGAACCGGGTCGCCGCGCCGCCGCTCGGTGCGGCCGGGGC